>NZ_JBQHVO010000043.1:0-48172 GCF_052064465.1 Niallia sp. HCP3S3_B10
GAGCCAGGATCAAACTCTCCAATAAAGAGTTGATTAGCTCATTGCTAAACTCTAGCTTTTTATTACTTGTTGTCATTCTATAACATTCGTTGTAAAACGATTATTGTTGACGTTTGTTTGTTCAGTTTTCAAAGAGCAATCTCACAAGAGACAACTTTCAAACAATAACACATTTTCACTTATTTAGTCAATATGTTTTTTAAAAGTTTTTTCAATGTTCTCTTGCTGACTTGTATTATTATAGCAACGTTTATACATGTATGCAATAGTTTTTTAAAAAGTTTTTCAAAAAGATTACGTATTTCTTTCTAATAGATTCTTTTTCACTTTGTCCATTTGTTCTATCGTATCATTTACCTACATTAATAGACATCCCTTTCTTAAGGGAATATCTATTTTCTCTATAAATTGCAAGGTGACTAATTCTCTGTTTTCTAATCTTTTTATCAATACTCTAAAATCTCTTCTATGAATAGATGTCTATTTTTTTCTAAATCAAGAATCAAATCATTTTGTAATGTTTTAACAAGCGGTCTTGTCGGAGTGCTACTTATAAATAAAATTTCTGCTTTTTCTCCATTGGATAATCTAATTTTGCTTCCTGTAGTAAATTGAGTAATAGCATTGCTTAGTGATTGTAATATAGTTAAATCAAATTTTCCAAAATGATCTTGATGCATTTGTTCCATTACACGAAAAGGAGATTGCTTCTTCCGATATAATCTCTCCGATGTCATTGCATGAAATGTATCAGCTACAGCTATAATCTTGGCAAAGGCATGTATCTTATTATCTGCATTCCCCATTGGATATCCGCTTCCATCAATTCTTTCATGATGCTGATAAATTGCAAGGCGCGTTTCATTTTTTAATAAAGTATGTTCAGGAATCATTTCTAAACTATATCTTGTATGTTTTTTCACTTCATTAAATTCTTCTTCTGTTAAAGGTTCTATCTTATTTAATAATCGTTGATTAATCTTAGCCATTCCAGCATCGCTTAAACAACCTGCTAGAGCAACTTGAATCATATCTCTATAGCTATAGTTCATTTTTTGCGCTATAAGTGCACTAATAACGGAAACTGCAATAGAGTGCTGATACAAATATTCCTTTTTGTTTGATAAGTGATAAAGAGAAAAAATTTCTTTTGAAACAGTTTCTAGTTCTTCTAATAATGGTAAAAGGATCGTTCTAACATTTGCTATATTCACTGGTAATCCAGATTGCCAAGAAATAAATTCCTTTTTATATAATTGAACCGTCTGCAAAAATAGAGACAAAAAATCATTTTTCTCTTCTTCTCTAGTTTGATTGTGAATAGATGGCGTAGATTCGATCATAATCGTACCATCTATTTGCGTATTTTCGATGGCAACTTCCTTTACTAAGAAAGCTTTTAATATCTTTATGTGTTCACCCGCTAATACCGTTCTCGCAGTAATTATTGGTCTATTTGTTCGTACATATATATCTTCTGCTAAAATACTTCCTGGATTTAACTCTTCCACATTTATAATCATTTGAAACCACCTTATAATAACGGACTTTTTTACTATTTTAATGTATTTTTTTTGAAATACAACCCCATTCAAATAAGACTATACACCTAAAATGATTTATAAATGATTTTTTTATAGCAATGCACGATGTTTTACGTAAATCTTAAAATATTTTTTTACCTCTAAAGAACATAAAAAAATGCCTTAAGGTTTCCCCTAAGACATTCAAAGTATATTACTCGTTTGAATCCGCATCATTTTCTAAAGACTCTTGTTGCGTTTCTTCAGAAAGTTCATCCGCTTCCTCTATTTCATCTTCTTTTTCTACAATAGCAACAGTAGCAACAAATTCATTCTCATTTTCATTTAATTTAATCAATCGAACACCTTGTGTGCTTCTGCCCATAGTTGAGATATCACTTACAGCCATTCTGATTAAAACGCCACCTGTTGTGATAATCATTAAATCTTCTTCCCCGTTCACTACTTTCATTGAAACAAGGGTTCCATTCTTATCGGTGATATTACATGTTTTGATCCCTTTTCCGCCTCTACCTTGAACTCTATATTCATTGATTGGCGTTCTTTTTCCGTATCCATATTTAGTTACAACTAGAATTTCGGAATTTTCTTCAAGTACTTCCATTCCTACCACTTCATCATCAGATGATAAAGTAATACCTTTTACCCCTGTTGCCGTTCTACCCATGGAACGTACATCTGTTTCTGGGAATCGAATAAGCAAACCATTTTTCGTTCCAATAATCATTTCCTTTGATCCATCTGTTAAGCGTACAGAGATTAACTCATCGCCCTCTCTTAAATTAACAGCGATTAGACCATTATTTCTTATATTAGCAAACGAAGATAATGGAGAACGTTTAGAGATTCCTTCTTTTGTGGTAAAGAATAGGTACCAATCATCTACAAATTCGGAAACAGGAATAATCGCATTTACCCACTCGTCTTTTTCCACACCTAAAAGGTTAATAATTGGGATACCTTTGGCTGTACGGCTGAATTCTGGAATTTCATACCCTTTCAAACGGTATACTTTCCCTTTATTCGTAAAGAATAGGATAGTATCATGGGTCGATGTGGAGCTTAGCTGTTCAACAAAGTCATCCTCATTTGTTCCCATTCCCTGAATTCCGCGTCCACCACGTCTTTGCGCTCGGTAAGTAGAAGCTGGTAGTCTCTTAATATAACCATTGTGAGTTAACGTAATGATAATATTTTCTTCCGGAATTAGATCTTCATCTTCTATTGTTTCAATTCCGCCAGCAACAATTTCTGTACGACGATTATCGTTAAAGCGCTCTTTTACTTCTAAAAGCTCTTCGCGGATAATTTCTAAGATTTTTTCTTCATCTGCTAGAATTGCTTTTAATTCAGCAATTAACTTCACTAATTCTCGATATTCGTCCTCGATTTTCTCTCTTTCCAAGCCAGTTAATCTTTGTAGACGCATATCTAGAATTGCTTGTGCTTGTTTTTCAGAAAGATTAAAATTCGTCATTAATCCTTCACGAGCAATATCTGTTGTACGAGAACTACGAATCAAGCTAATCACTTCATCTAAATGATCAAGCGCAATCCGCAAACCTTCTAAGATATGCGCTCTTGCTTCTGCTTTTCTTAATTCAAATTCTGTTCTTCTACGTATAATTACCTTTTGATGATCTAGATAATAAGCTAGACATTGTTTTAAGTTAAGTACCTTTGGTTGTCCATCTACTAGTGCAAGTAAATTGATACCAAAGCTTGTCTGCATAGCTGTATGCTTGTATAGGTTATTTAATAATACATTTGCATTTGCGTCTTTTCGAACTTCAATAACAATACGCATTCCAGTTCGGTCAGATTCGTCTCGTAAATCCGTGATGCCGTCAATTTTCTTATCACGTACTAGTTCTGCAATGCGTTCTACTAGTCTCGCTTTATTGACTTGATAAGGAATTTCTTTCACAATAATAACTTCCTTACCACTAGGCTTCACTTCAATTTCTACTCTAGCACGTAAAATAATAGAGCCTCTACCAGTTTCATACGCTTTTCTAATTCCACTTCTACCAACAATCATCCCATATGTAGGGAAGTCTGGTCCTGGTATGATTTCCATTAATTCAGGAATAGTGATATCTGGATTTTTACTAACTTCAAGAACACCGTCAATAATTTCTCCCAATTGATGTGGAGGAATATTGGTAGCCATTCCAACAGCTATCCCACTCGTACCATTTACAAGTAAATTGGGGAAACGAGAAGGTAATACTACTGGTTCTTTCTCTTCTCCATCAAAGTTTGGCTTATAATCAATTGTGTCTTTATTAATATCTCGCAATAACTCCATCGCTATTTTAGACATTCTAGCTTCTGTATAACGCATTGCCGCAGCTGAATCACCATCTACGGAACCAAAGTTTCCATGTCCATCAACGAGCATATAACGATAGTTGAAATCTTGTGCCATACGCACCATTGTTTCATAAACAGCACTATCACCATGTGGATGATACTTCCCGATTACTTCTCCAACAATACGTGCAGATTTCTTGAACGGTTTATCTGAGTGCATTCCAAGATCATGCATTGCATATAAAATACGTCGATGCACGGGCTTTAAGCCATCTCGTACATCTGGAAGTGCACGAGAAACAATAACACTCATCGCATAATCTAAAAAGGAATCACGCATTTCTTTACTTATATTTCTATCTTTAATTTGAGAATTTGGCATATCAGCCATGGAAAGGAACCTCCTTAAGAAAACATTAGATTTTCTGCCTCATCTTAACGAATAGACGTAAGAGAAAAAGTCAAGTCTAATCGAATTCCTCATAATTAATAGGAATAACTAACGTCTAAAGAAATACACAAGGTGCCAATTAAATCAGCACCAAATTTCTTTCCCTATCTTTTAAACATCTAGATTTTTAACATAAGTTGCATTTTCTTCGATAAAGTTTCTCCGTGGCTCTACTTTATCACCCATAAGCATTTCGAATGTTTCATCTGCTTCAATCACATCATCTAAGCTTACCTGTAAAAGTACCCTTTTCTCAGGATCCATTGTTGTATCCCATAATTGCTCTGCATTCATTTCCCCTAATCCTTTATAACGTTGAATATTCGGCTTAGGATTAGCTGGCAAGTTGCTTAAAACTTGTTGCAATTGCGGATCACTATAGGCATATTCAAGCTTTTTCCCTTGTTTAATACTATATAAAGGTGGCTGTGCAATATAGATGTAGCCAGCTTCAACTATTTTTCTCATATAACGATAGAAGAAGGTTAACAATAGTGTTCGAATATGTGCTCCATCGACATCGGCATCTGTCATAATGACAATTTTATGATATCTTGCTTTCGATATATCATAATCATCACCAATTCCAGTACCAATTGCAGTAATCATGGAACGAACTTCATTATTGGACAAAATCCGATCTAATCTCGCCTTTTCTACGTTAAGGATTTTCCCTCTTAAAGGAAGTATCGCTTGGAAATGACGATCTCTCCCTGATTTTGCGGAACCACCTGCAGAGTCACCCTCTACAATGAATAGTTCGCTAATTTTGGGATCTCTTGAGGAGCAATCTGCCAATTTACCAGGTAAACTCGAAACTTCCAGTGCACTTTTTCGACGTGTTAATTCTCTTGCCTTCTTTGCTGCTATTCTTGCTCGTAAAGCCATTTGACCTTTATCGACAATTTTGCGAGCTACTGTGGGATTTTCTAAAAGGAATTTCTCCAGATGTTCTGAAAATACAGTATCTGTAATGGCACGGACTTCTGAATTTCCTAATTTCGTTTTTGTTTGTCCTTCAAATTGTGGGTCTGGATGCTTAACGGAAACAATTGCAACGATTCCTTCCCTAACATCCTCTCCAGAAAGATTTACATCCGATTCCTTTAATAGGCTGTTTTTTCTTGCATAATCATTAATCACACGAGTAAGTGCTGTTTTGAAACCAGACTCATGCGTTCCACCTTCATGTGTATTAATATTGTTAGCAAATGAAAAAATATTTCCTGTATATCCATCATTATATTGGAAAGAGATTTCAATGTTTATACCGTCTTTTTCTCCTTCAATATAAATTGGTTCCTCGAAAAGCACCTCTTTATTTCGATTTAAATGCTCTACATAAGATTTTATACCACCCTCATAATGGTATTCTTTCCTTTTTTCCATTCCTTCACGCGCATCTTCAATGGTAATCCGAATATCGCGATTTAAGAAAGCAAGTTCTCTGATACGGTTGGCCAATATTTCAAAATCATACTCTAACGTTTCTTTAAAAATATCACCATCTGGCTTAAAACGAGTAGTTGTACCAGTACGGTCTGTTTCACCGATAATTTTTAAATCAGCAACAGGAACACCCTTTTGATATTTTTGGTAATAGACATTTCCATCACGATGAACAAAAACCTCTAATTCAGTTGAAAGAGCATTTACAACAGAAGCACCAACACCATGAAGTCCTCCAGAAACTTTATAGCCTCCACCGCCAAATTTTCCTCCGGCATGAAGAACAGTCATGATTACTTCTACAGCAGGTCTTCCCATTTTCTCCTGAATACCAACAGGAATTCCGCGCCCATTATCTTTAACAGTAATACTATTATCCTTTTCAATGATGACATTAATCTCATTACAAAAACCAGCTAATGCCTCATCGATACTGTTGTCGACAATTTCCCAAACTAAATGGTGCAGACCTCGACTACTTGTTGACCCAATATACATTCCTGGTCTTTTTCTAACAGCCTCTAGGCCCTCTAAAACCTGTATCTGACTTTCATCATAAGATTGTTGTTCAACTGGATTTTGTTCCGTTGACATATTGATCACCTAACTTTCCATTAACATCGAAAAATTTTAACATTATTTTTTTGCATCCATTAGTACTCTTGAACAGTTAACTGGACTGTTCGCTTTTTTAACGTATTAGAAGCAATCGGTGAAAAATAGATAGTATTCTTCGTAATTACAATAGATTTATAAGATGAACCTTTCCCATTAGTCATTGCTTTTTGTCTATCTAAAAATTCTTTTGAAATAGGAGATGACTCTACCGTTTGTTTATCTAGTATAGTAATAATTTCTGAAGTTCGCACAAGAATATTTTCTCCAATATGAACGTACACTTTTTCACCTCAAAGCTATTGAATCTTTTTAATCGTTCCTGATTCAACCTGAAAAGTTGCTGCTTCTTTTAAAGTATGATGGTCTATACCATCAACACTGGTTGTTGTAACAAAGGTCTGAACCTTTCCTTGAATGGTATTTAACAAATGAGATTGACGATAATCATCTAATTCAGAAAGCACATCATCTAAAAGTAGAATGGGATATTCTCGTATTTCTGAATAAATTAGTTCAATCTCTGCCATTTTAATGGATAACGCAGTTGTTCTTTGCTGTCCTTGTGAACCAAAAGTTTGCACATCTCTATTATTCACATAAAACAGCATATCATCACGATGAGGTCCAAATAAAGATATCCCTCGATCAATTTCTCTTTTTTTTAGACTTTGGAATTTTTCTTCGTATACACTCTTCATTTTCGACAAATCCTGATCTTCTGATACATCAACAGACGGTTTATAGCGAATTTCCAGTGTTTCTAGCCCCCGAGATATACCCTTATGAATCGGAACTGCCCACTTTTCCAGTAAGTGCAGGAATTCAAAACGCTTCGCTACCACTTTAACTGCCATATCTATAAATTGCTCTGTTAAAATCTCAAGCATTGTATGATCGGTTTGTTTATTTGTTTGTAGTTGTTTTAAGTAGGTATTTCGCTGGTGTAAAATTTTTTGATATTGTCCCATATCATGCAAATATATTGGTGATATTTGCCCTATTTCCATATCAATAAATCTTCTTCTAATTTGTGGGCTGCCTTTTACTAAGTTTAAATCTTCAGGTGCGAACATAACTACGTTCATATTGCCAATATATTGACTCAATTTCCGCTGCTCTATATGATTAAATTTTGCTTTTTTCCCTTTTTTGGCCACAACTAACTGCATGGGTACTTTCCCATGTGCTTTGACTAATCTACCTTCTATTTTAGCATACTCTTTGTCCCAATAAATAAGTTCTTTATCATTTGAGGTCCGATGAGATTTTGCCATTGCTAGAACATAGATAGATTCCATCACATTGGTTTTCCCTTGTGCATTTTCTCCTAGTATTACATTTACCTTATTCTCGAAAGAAATATCCAGTTCCTCATAATTCCGGTAATTTCTTAAAAGCAACTCATCAATATACATTTGGGTTCACCCTTTTTTATAAAACAGTGTACTTGCCAAATGAAGGAATATTAATTTCATCACCACTTCTTAACTTTCTGCCTCTGCGCTGATCCTGTTCCCCATTAACAAATACCTCATATTCCCCTAGGAACCATTTTGCCATTCCACCTGATTGTATTAACTCTGCTACTTTTAAAAATTGACCCAATGTAATGTAATCCGTATCAATCTTAATTTGATTATCCATTTTTTCACTCTCTCAACTTTAGTCGTATCTATCTATTCTACTAAATAATTAATTGATACACAAAGAAAAGTGTAATATTTCTATAAATAGATAGGTAATATTCTAAATAGTGGGGGGAAAACAGTTTAAATAACACTTATTCCCTCTAGTGCATATTCATACATCTGCTAAATATAAAGGAAATTGGGTGTTCATTAAAAAGAACACCCAATACTTTTAATAAGTTCTAACCGGTAATATAAGCTGTAAAGTGGAGTCATCATTTGTTGGATGAATAACAAACGGTCTCATCGCTCCAGTAAAACTAATTTTAACTTCAGATCCTTCAAGAACTTTTAATGCATCCATCATAAATTTCGCACTGAATGATATCTTTAACTCTTCCCCGCTAACAGATTCACTTACTAATTCTTCAATAACTTTCCCTATCTCAGGTGTAAAAGAAGAAATTTCTATTACATTTTCACCCATTGTCGAAAATTTAACGACATTATTTCGACCTTCACGCGCTAACAAAGAAGCACGATCAATTGATTGAAGAAATTCCTTAGAGTTTACAATGATATCTGTTTTACTTTCGGTTGGAATCAATCGATTTGTATCAGGGTAATTTCCTTCTAACAAACGAGAGAAGAAAAGAATATGCTTTGTTTTAAATAATATTTGATTTTCTGTTACTAGAATTTCAACTGGTTCATCATGGTCATCCAAAATACGATTGAGCTCATTTAAACTTTTTCCTGGAATAACAATATTAAAAGTTTGCTCTGTTTCTGTTTCTATTTTTGCCTTTCTTAAAGCAAGGCGATGACTATCTGTTGCAATACAGATCAGGTCGTTATTTTCAATTTTCCAGTTTACTCCTGTCAACACTGGTCGTGTTTCTGAGGTGGACACTGCAAAAACAGTTTGTTTAATAATATTTTTTAATAAATCTGTTGGGACTTTTATCGAATTTTGTTCCGCGATTTGAGGTAAATGCGGATATTCTTCTGAATCGAGCCCATTTAGATTAAATTCTGATTTTCCTGAACGGATAGTAGTTTGCAAATTATCAACGACAATTTCAACTTGGTTGGTAGGAAGCTTTTTTACAATCTCACTAAAGAACTTTGCTTGCAATACGATGGAACCGGCTTGTTGGATCTCCACAATTTCTTGTTCATCTTCTTCTTTAGGAATGAAAGATTCAATCGAAATATCGGAGTCACTTCCAGTTAATGTTACTCCTTCTTCACTTGCGACAATTTTGATACCAGTAAGAATAGGAATGGTTGTTCTACTAGTGATTGCTTTCATAACATCTTGCACACTTTGAACAAGATTCTCTTTTTGGATGATGAATTTCATTAATTAATCCTCCGATTTAAATAATTTTTAAATGCAGTTCTAACTGCTTTTTTTAATAATATATTGTTTTAAAAAATAGTAGTAAAAGTAGTAGGTCCTGTTAGTATGTGGATAACTAGGTTCAAGCAAGGAAACACAGTCTATCCACATGTTGATAGACTGTGTCTAAAGTAAGGTAAGTTATACACACTATCCTATCTAAACTTTTAAGAGTTCATTTATTTCTTTTAATTGCTTTTGAAGAAGTGAATCAGTTAAAAGCATTTTTGATATCTTTTCATGGGCATGAATAACAGTAGTATGATCTCGACCGCCAAACTCTTCACCGATTTTTGGTAAGGAGAAATCGGTTAATTCTCTTGATAGATACATAGCGATTTGTCTTGGAAATGCAATGGATTTTGTGCGTTTTTTTGCTTTAAAGTCCTCTAATTTAATATTAAACTGCTCTCCAACTATCTTTTGAATATCATGAATGGTTATTACTCGAGGTTTAGAGCTTGGAACAATATCCTTTAATGCTTCAGCTGCTAAATCAGCATTAATATCTTTATTAATTAAAGAAGAATAAGCAACAACGCGAATAAGTGCACCTTCTAACTCACGAATATTAGTATCAATTTGATTAGCAATATAAAGCATCACTTCATTTGGAATATCTAGTCCGTCGGCTTTAGCTTTTTTTCTCAAAATAGCAATCCGTGTCTCTAAGTCTGGTGGTGTAATATCTGTGATAAGACCCCATTCAAAGCGCGAGCGTAAGCGATCCTCTAGTGTTGGAATCTCTTTTGGAGGGCGGTCACTAGAGATGATAATTTGTTTGCTTTCCTCATGTAATGTGTTAAAAGTATGGAAAAATTCTTCTTGTGTTGATTCTTTTCCAGCAAGAAATTGAATATCATCTATTAAAAGTACATCTACATTTCGATATTTATCACGAAATTCGGCACCTTTGTTGTCACGGATACTATTAATAAATTCATTTGTGAATTTTTCAGAAGATAAATATACAACTTTAGCAGATGGATTATGATCTAAAACATAATGACCGATTGCATGCATTAAGTGCGTTTTTCCAAGTCCAACTCCTCCATAAATAAATAGAGGATTGTAGGCTTTTGCAGGCGCTTCGGCAACAGCAAGGGAAGCAGCGTGAGCAAAACGATTGCCAGATCCAATTACAAAAGTATCAAAAGTATACTTTGAATTTAAGATTGTTTGCTCAGTAACTTCCTCTTCCTTTTTCTTATGCTTTACAGAAATTTGCTGATCAAACTCCTCTTCTTTTTGATTCTGAGGAATAATAAATTTTACCAGAAGTTCTTCACCGGTAATTTCATATAGTATTTCAGCAATAAGCTGAGAATATCTTTCTTCTAACCAATCTCGTGCAAACTCATTAGGTGCTGTAACAACTAGTAAATCTCCCTGCAAAGAGTGGGCTTTTGTTGGTTTAAGCCATGTATCAAAACTGGGTTTGCTGATCTTTGTTTCAATCGTATTCAATGCATTATTCCAAAGATCTGTTATATTGTTCAAGTTATCCTCGCCTCCTTTACCTAAAGTTAAACGTTATTAGCCTTATTATTCTACTAACGAGCAGATCTATCTTAAACATGCAGAAAAAGACATATTTTCATGTCGAATTTGTTTAAAAAACTTCGTGATTACTTCAAAAAAGATCAAAAAACAAAAAAAGAGCCTTAAAGCCTTAAGATAAAACTTCTAAAAAAACAAAAAAATAGACCAATCGATGCAATAATCGCTTATAGGATTTTATTTGTTCGATGGCTAACCAACTTAAATAATTTTTTACAAAAGACCATATTTCTTTATCCAAATTGTCCAATTCCTACAAAATAGGAATCATAAAAAAAGATTTTAGACAAAATAGTGCACCCTTGTGCATGCCAATATACAAGATTACAAGGAGCTTGTCCTTTTCATATGTGGAAAAATATATTATAAGGAAGATTAGTGGTATTTCGACAGTATCCACGGATTGTGGACAACTCTGTTCAGACACATAGAATAAGATGTCCACAGTTTATCCACAGATTGTGGATAATATAGTTATGCACAGATTTTATTCAGATGTGAAAACAAAACTATAATATCAAAAATTCATAAGAACTGCAATGCTTTTTAATATCTTATCCACAAGATAACTAGGTTGTTAGTAATAAATGTCCACAAGGTATTAGTTTGTTGAAAAGTTGTAAATAACGATTGTGGAAAAAATAATCCCGTCGAAAATTATCCACAATCGTCGAAAAGATAGGAAAAACGACATAATAATAACTTGGTTTGTTTGAAAATATAATCAGAGCGAAGAGCTAGTTTTTCATTTTGAATTTTTATATCGTTTTTTTTACATAAAAATTGAAAGAAGAATTTTTGTAGAATAACCTAAATGATAAAAAATATTCGTTGGAAAATAGAATAGTTGGGAAGGATATGAAGTAGAATAGAAAATTATGTGGTATACTATTTTAATGACCTTAGAAATAGAAAGGGAAAGATCACTGAAGTTAACGTGATCTATAAATAATGAAAATAAAAATGAATAGTTGACAATTAATTATCTATGTTTATATAATTGTAAGGACTGTCTATAACAGCTATTCCTCAGGGAGGTGTCATATACAATGAAAAGAACTTATCAACCAAATAAACGTAAAAGAAGTAAAGTTCACGGATTCCGTAGCCGCATGAGCAGCTCAAATGGACGTAATGTCTTAGCTCGCCGTCGACGCAAAGGAAGAAAAGTATTATCAGCTTAGGCCACTGAAACGTCAGTGGTCTTTTTTCAATTAAAAGGGAAGGGAATGCTTTTAATAGAAGGACAGCCCTTCCTTTTTTTACAATATACTCATTTACTTACGTTATTATGCCTGTCTAATTTTCTTTCAAGGCTGTTTTTTTAAAATTGGTATTTTTCAATTGGGAAAAATTTATTAAAATAACTAGCAGTTGAGTTACGAAGACGCTAGGGGGAGCAGGGAGACCTAAAATTGGTTTTACCGAGGTGCTAAAGTCTACCCCTATGATAACCGGTGATAGGAAGGCTGCTGGTCACTGGCAACAAACTTTACGAAAAAGCCTCTTTTACAAAGAGAAGAATGTTAACTTGAAGGAATTGAAGGAGTTATAAACGTTGAGAAAAGAATTCAGAATAAAAAAAAATAAAGAATTTCAGTCGGTTTTTAAAAAAGGACAATCCTTTGCTAATCGGCAGTTTGTTATTTATAAATTGGAAAAAGTGGATCAAGAGCATTTCCGAATCGGCCTTTCTGTCAGCAAAAAGATTGGAAACGCAGTTAAGCGAAATCAGATAAAACGCTATATTAGACAAGCGTTCCTTGAATTTGAAGATAAGTTGGAAAATAAGTATGATTATGTCATAATTGTAAGAAAGCCTGTTGCTGATATGGGTTTTGAAGAAGTAAAAAAGAGTCTTATCCATATTTTAAAAATAGCAAGGGTTCTATCCAAAAAGAATTAAGAGGAAAATCGCAGTTAAGCGTTTCCTATGATTCGTTTATCGGTTACAATACTTAATAAGTTAGATTTGAAAATCATGTTAAACAGGAGGATTTGCAGCTTGAATAAGAAATTTTTATTGATAGTTGGTCTGCTTTTTTTAATGACCATTTTAACAGGATGTACAGAGTTTAATCAACCGATAACTTCTGAAAGTGATGGAATCTGGAATGAGTTCATCGTATATCCACTATCTCAACTGATAATAAAGACAGCAGCCTTTGCTGGAGGTAGTTATGGTATTTCCATTATTATCGTAACTATATTAGTTAGACTAGTTATATTGCCGCTTATGATTAAACAAACGAAAAATAGTAAAGCAATGCAAGCAATTCAGCCGCAGATGAAAGAACTGCAACAAAAATATAGCTCTAAAGATCAAAAGACACAACAAAAGCTCCAAGAAGAAACGATGAAGCTTTTCCAAGAAAATAAAGTAAACCCATTGTCAGGATGCTTCCCTCTAATAGTACAAATGCCGATACTGATTGGGTTTTATCATGCTATTTCTCGTACAAGAGAAATTGCTTCTCATGATTTCTTATGGTTCAGTCTAGGGCAGCCAGATCCAATTTACTTATTGCCAATCTTAGCTGGTGTAACGACATTTTTCCAAACAAAATTATCGATGGCTGGAGCACCGCCAAATCCACAAATGCAAATGATGGTTTGGATAATGCCAGTTATGATTTTAGTATTTGCTATTAATTTCCCTGCTGCATTATCACTTTACTGGGTAGTAGGTAATATCTTTACCATTATACAAACGTATTTTATTAAAGGTCCTGAAATTAAAAATGCTGGTCAAACTAGCAAAGCAGGAGGAGCGAAGAAGTGAAAGAAATTACTGCCGTAGGACAAACAGTCGACGCAGCAGTGGAGTCAGCTTTAGCTCAGCTTAAGACAACAAAGAATCAGGTTGAAGTCATTGTTGTTGATGAAGGAAGAAAAGGATTTCTCGGTTTTGGTTCTAGATCTGCGAAAGTAATAGTAAAGAAAAAGGTAGATCCAGTTGAATCCGTAAAAAATTTTTTAAAAGATGTTAGTGAAAAAATGGGCGTTCCTATTGAAATTCGAGTGAAGCAAAATGGAAAAAATATTCTATATGAATTATCTGGTGAAAAAATTGCTTTGCTGATAGGAAAAAGAGGACAAACTCTTAATTCTATTCAATATTTAGCACAATTGGTAATTAATAGAGAATCTACAGGATATTTTAAAGTGATATTAGATGCGGAAGGTTATCGAGAACGTAGAAAACAAGCTTTAATTCATTTAGCCGAAAGAATAGCCTATAAAGCGGTGAAGATTGGAAAAGAAATCCCGCTTGAACCGATGCCTGCAGATGAAAGAAAAACGATTCATGCTGCGCTGGTTTCCTTTAAAGGTGTAAAAACGTATTCCTCAGGAGAGGATGCGAAGCGACATATTATTGTTGCGCCAATAAGGGGAAAAAAATAGTTTTAAAAAAAGATCGTCTTTCCAAATGGGAAACGATCTTTTTTTTGTATAAAAATCTCCTCATCTTGTCTGCCTCTGCATGGCAATGTAATATTTTTTCAAAAAATTTTAAGCCTCCTAATGCATATATTCTAGCGAAATATTATGTTCGAATAATATTCTGTTTAAATAAAAATGAATAAGAAAAAAAGCATGCTCTTTGTTTCTCATTTTAGCTGTTAGGTAGATTGCTGAAGAACAGGATAATGGAAATAACACAAAAAAAGTGAAGTCCTTCGGTTTTGTAATTTTATTTTTCGTTTTATTGTTATTCACATGTGGATAAGATAGAATGGTATATAACGATAAAAGAGAATGTGGATAAGTGTGCGGATTTTTTTCTTTTTTTACATTTGTGGATATGTTAATCTAATCTAATGTAATCATGTCAAAGGTGAATACAATCATTTTATATAGATATTTTTTTTTGAATTGAGGTGAAAAAGATGGAATTGGATACAATTGCTGCGATATCGACTCCAATGGGTGAGGGAGCGATCGCAATTGTTCGAATGAGTGGTCCAGATTCAATTAAAATTGCAGACAAGCTCTTCAAAAGTATAGGTAATAAAAAGTTAATGGAGGTAGCAAGTCATACAATCAATTATGGGCATATTATAGATCCAGCAACAGACGAGGTTGTGGAAGAAGTAATGGTATCGTTGATGAGAGGACCGAAAACTTTTACCAAAGAGGATGTTATTGAAATTAACTGTCATGGCGGATTAGCTTCTGTAAATCGATTATTGCAATTGACAACTTCTTATGGTGCTAGAATTGCAGAACCTGGGGAATTTACCAAAAGGGCTTTTTTAAATGGACGAATCGATCTTTCTCAAGCAGAAGCGGTAATGGATTTAATAAGAGCTAAAACAGATCGTGCGATGAATGTTGCGCTTGGTCAAATGGAAGGAAGGTTATCAAAATTAATTAGACATTTGCGCCAAGAAATCTTAGAAACATTAGCACAAGTAGAGGTTAATATTGATTATCCAGAATACGATGATGTAGAAGAAATGACACAAAAAGTCATGATTGAAAAATCGGCGTATATCAAAACAGAGATTGAAAAGCTATTACAGACCTCTCAACAAGGTAAGATTCTCCGCGAAGGACTGGCAACCGTTATTGTTGGCAGACCGAATGTTGGAAAATCCTCTTTATTGAACAGTTTAGTACAAGAAAATAAAGCAATCGTAACAGACATTCCAGGTACAACGAGAGATGTAATTGAAGAATATGTGAATGTACGCGGAGTTCCACTTCGTTTGCTAGATACAGCAGGAATTCGGGAAACAGAAGATATCGTAGAACGAATTGGCGTCGAAAAGTCACGAAAAGTGTTAAGAGAAGCGGATTTAATTTTACTTGTCCTAAATTATGCAGATGAATTAACCGAAGAGGATAAGAATATCTTCAAGGCTACAGAAGGCATGGATTATATAGTAATCGTCAATAAAACAGATTTACCTCAAAAAATTGATTTGGAGAAAGTAAGAGAACTTGCGGGAAATCGCAAAGTTATCACAACATCTTTAGTAGAAGAAAACGGAGTCGACTTATTAGAGGAAGCGATATCTAGTCTATTTTTTGCAGGCTCTATTGAAGCAAGTGATATGACTTATGTTTCTAATTCAAGACATATTTCCTTATTAAGCCAAGCGATGCGGGCGATAAGCGATGCAATTGAAGGAGCAGAAAATGGCACACCTATAGATATTGTACAAATTGATTTAACAAGAACCTGGGAGATACTTGGTGAAATTATTGGTGAGAGTGTGCACGAAAGTTTAATCAATCAGTTGTTTTCTCAGTTCTGTTTAGGGAAATAAGTGATTTTAATGAGAACACTGAAAAAGTAAGTTTCTCCAAATTAAATACGGATTTATGTATTTGAAAAAAGAAATACCTAAATTTAAAAGTTGGCCACCGACATTATGATTAAATGGCAGTTTTTCAGTGGCCTCTATGGAAATGAAGCAGAGTCTTGAGAAATAGAATACCAGCTAATTTAGCCATCAATAAAAGTAACTAAAAACGTATTTCTTAAAAGAAAGTTTAGAAAGAAGGAGGCATCATGATGCAGTACGAAGCTGGAAATTATGATGTGATTGTCATTGGTGCAGGTCATGCTGGCTGTGAGGCTGGCCTTGCAGCAGCTAGAATAGGTGCCAAAACATTAATGTTAACGATAAATTTAGATATGGTCGCATTTATGCCATGTAATCCATCTGTCGGAGGACCCGCAAAAGGGATTGTTGTAAGGGAAATTGACGCACTTGGCGGCGAGATGGGGAAAAATATAGATAAAACATATATTCAAATGAGAATGCTAAACACAGGAAAAGGTCCTGCTGTACGTGCCTTAAGAGCTCAGGCAGATAAATATATGTATCAACATGAAATGAAGAAGACGTTAGAAAATGAACCAAATCTAACGTTGATTCAAGGAATGGTAGAAGAACTAATCGTTGAGGATCAAGTTGTCAAAGGAGTTATTACGAAAACAGGTGCTACGTATCGAGCAAAAACGATTGTCGTAACTACTGGTACATACCTTCGTGGAGAAATTATTTTAGGAGAGCTTAAATACTCCAGCGGTCCGAATAATCAACAGCCTTCCATCCGTTTATCGGAGCACTTAGAAGCACTAGGATTTGATTTAGTGCGTTTTAAAACCGGAACACCACCTCGTGTAAATAGTCATTCTATTGACTACTCTAAGACTGAAATACAGCCTGGTGATGATGTTCCAAGAGCCTTTTCTTATGAAACAACCAAATTTATTACAGATCAGCTTCCTTGTTGGTTAACATATACCAATGAAAAGACACATCAAATTATTGATTCGAATTTACATCGTTCCCCAATGTATTCAGGAATGATCAAAGGGACAGGACCACGCTATTGTCCATCAATTGAAGATAAAGTGGTCCGATTCAATGATAAACCAAGACATCAAATTTTCTTAGAGCCAGAGGGGAAAAATACACAAGAAGTTTATGTTCAAGGATTATCGACAAGCTTACCTGAAGATGTTCAACAGGAAATATTAAGAACAATCCCAGGTTTAGAAAATGTCCAAATGATGCGAGCGGGATATGCAATTGAATATGATGCCATTGTTCCTACACAATTATGGCCAACATTAGAAACGAAGAAGATTAAAAATCTATATACTGCTGGTCAAATTAATGGAACTTCAGGATATGAAGAAGCTGCAGGCCAAGGTTTAATGGCTGGTATTAATGCTGGTTTAAATGCAATAGGAAAAGAGGAAGTTATCTTAAGCCGCTCTGATGCATACATCGGTGTTTTAATTGATGACTTAGTAACAAAAGGCACAAACGAGCCATATCGACTCTTAACATCAAGAGCAGAATACCGCTTACTACTTCGTCATGATAACGCAGATTTACGTTTAACAGATATTGGATATAAAATTGGTCTTATATCTGAAGAGCGCTTTATGAAATTCTCTGATAAAAAGCAATTAATCGAACAAGAGAAGCAACGTTTAAGCGAAGTAATGCTAAAGCCAAATGAGCAAGTTCAAAATCTGATTAAAGAGCAAGGTGGAAGCGAATTAAAAGATGGTATAAGAGCAGGAGATTTATTAAAACGCCCTGAAATGAATTATAGCCATATTGAACAGCTTGCACCAAGCGAAATAGATTTAACAGAAGATATCAAAGAACAAGTAGAAATTCAAATTAAATATGAAGGATATATCGAGAAATCCTTACAGCAAGTGGAAAGACTAAAGAAAATGGAAAACAAGAAAATTCCTGAGAATATTGATTATGATGCGATCTCTAGTCTTGCAACGGAAGCGGTACAGAAATTAAAAAAAGTTCGTCCATTATCCATTGCACAGGCATCGAGAATTTCTGGTGTAAACCCAGCAGATATATCTATTTTATTAGTTTATTTAGAACAAGGAAAAATAGCTCGTGTTTAATCTCTGAATAGAAAGGGTTCATGCATGAAAACGGAAGATTTTATTCAAATGTTGTCTGATAAAGGAATTACTTTATCAGACCATCAAATAAAACAGTTTGAGCTCTACTTTGAAACATTGGTAGAGTGGAATGAAAAAATGAATTTAACAGCAATTACAGAAAAATCGGATGTTTATTTAAAGCATTTCTATGATTCCATCACTGCTGGATTTTACTATAATGGGTTTCACGATGCTGTACATGTATGCGACGTTGGTGCAGGGGCAGGTTTTCCAAGCATCCCTTTAAAAATTGTTTTTCCTGATTTAAAGGTGACGATTGTCGATTCTTTGAAAAAAAGAATTCATTTTCTTGAACACTTAGCATCTCAACTAGAGCTGAAAGAGGTTAACTTTATTCATGACCGAGCAGAAACATTTGGCCAAAATAAAGCATATCGTGAATCCTTTGATATTGTAACTGCACGAGCAGTAGCACGACTCTCTGTTTTAAGTGAACTTTGTTTGCCACTAGCAAAGGTTGGAGGTACTTTTGTTGCAATGAAAGCAGCAAGTGCCAAAGAGGAAATCGAAGCGGGGAAAAAGGCTGTAAGTCTATTAGGAGGAAAGATTCAAACAACACACTCCTTTTTATTGCCAGTTGAAGAAAGTGAAAGAAATATTATCATAATTGAAAAAGAAAAGCCAACACCTAAAAAGTATCCAAGAAAACCTGGAACTCCTAATAAAGAACCAATTGAATAGGTGAAAGCACAGATTTATGTCTGATAATTTAGTTTCTGAAGTTATCCGATTCTTTATATGATATTCTTCCATCCCTTCCTGCGTGAAGTAGGGATGGGAGCTTATTAATAAGACGGGAAAAATAATTATTTTATATTAGGTTGTTTTCAAAAAGATTGATTTTCATTCATAAAAGATATAATTATAGAGAAAATTAAGGAGCAGGCTCATGGTAAGAGTCTGGTAATAGCAACAACTTTATGAAAACAGCTATAAGTTATTACGAAAGAAATAAGAGAATGATATAATCATTCATAAGATTAGAACTATATCAACTATCATATCTACTATATAATATACCTATAATTGTCATATTCTATGAAATTTCGAGAAGTTTCTACTTTAAGTTAGATGACTTTGCAGGGATTAATGTTTCATATAGAGAATAACTAATAGGGAGTTTTGTAAAGGTGGTGCAGGGTGATGAAGCCTTCTTTCTCACGATTTTTTGGACTAGGCGAAAAAGGAGAGCAAATAGAAGATGCTAGTCAAATAAGTGCAGATGCTGCTCAAGAGGAGATCGAGAGTATGGGAAGTAATGAAGAAGTTAGACGAATCCCAATTAATCAGATTGTTCCTAACCGTTTTCAACCAAGAACGGTATTTGATGATGAAAAAATTGAAGAATTAGCTCGTACAATCCATACACATGGTATTATACAACCCATCGTATTAAGAGAATATGAAGAAGATAAATTTGAAATCATTGCTGGAGAACGAAGATGGAGAGCAATGAAAAAACTTGGTTGGGAAGAAGCGCCAGCAATTATAAAAAACATGAGCGACACAGAAACTGCTTCTGTTGCACTTATAGAGAATCTTCAAAGGGAAGAGCTTTCTCCAATTGAAGAAGCGATTGCCTATGGCAAATTATTAGAGCTCCACAATCTTACCCAAGAGGCACTTGCCCAAAGATTAGGCAAAGGGCAGTCGACTGTAGCAAATAAATTAAGACTTCTTAAATTGCCAGAAGAAATTCAAGAAGCATTATTAAATAAAGAGATTTCTGAGCGTCATGCTCGTTCCATGATTCCTTTAAAAGAACGGGAAAAACAAATCCAGCTATTACAAGAAATCATGGAAAAGAGCTTAAATGTAAAGCAAACAGAAGAGCGTGTCGTGAAAATGCTTGAACAATCAAAGCAGAAACCGAAGCCAAAAAGAAAGGCATTTAGCAAAGATATGCGGATTGCAGTAAATACCATTCGTCAGTCGCTGAATATGGTTTCTGATAGTGGAATTAATTTAAATGCCGAAGAAGAAGAGTTTGAAGATTTTTATCAATTTACGATAAAAATTCCGAAAAAGAAATAATACTTAAATAGCTTCTTATCTAGAATTATAATTTGTACTTATTTATAGATTTTGGGCTCTGTTAAATCCAACTCCATAAAAGATAGTAAAAATACTTATTTAACAGAGCATATTTTTTTGTGAGAATAATAGCCATTTATGCTGGTTCTCACTTTTTTATATGATTTTATTCCTCAAAGGATAACCACAAGTATAAAATGAAACCTCCATTTCTGATTTTAATAGGATTTTTTCTAAGCGAAATAACTAGTTGAATCCTTGTTAAATGCTTGAAATAATAGGCTTTATAACTTCTTTCATACTATTAATATATTTATATTTTCCTCCACTAATTCAGATTAACAGAAAAAGTGACGATATTTAGAAGTTTTCATGATAAAATAATATACGTGATTACAATAGGCATGGAATTGGCCATGTTGTAATCTATTCATGTTTTTTAACCAATAAATTGTCTTATAGTTTAAAAGGCTATAAACGATTCAATCTTTTTATATTAAGCAGCCATCTTGCGTCGATTATATATTTCGTAGCTCGTATGGAATTAAAGGTAGGTGACATCATGGGTAAAATTATTACTGTTGCTAACCAAAAGGGCGGAGTTGGAAAAACAACTACATCGGTTAATCTTGGCTCTTGTTTAGCATATATCGGAAAAAGAGTGCTATTAGTAGATATTGATCCACAAGGAAATGCTACTAGTGGTGTAGGCATTGAAAAAGCTGATGTTGATCATTGTATCTATGATGTGTTAGTGGATGATCTAGAGGCAAGAATGGTGATAAAACAGACAAATGTGGAGAATTTGGATGTTATACCTGCAACGATTCAATTAGCTGGAGCGGAAATAGAGCTTGTTTCTACTATTTCCAGAGAAGTAAGATTGAAAAGAGCTTTAGACGAGGTCAAACACAATTATGATTATATTTTAATAGATTGTCCTCCTTCTTTAGGATTATTAACGATTAATGCGTTGACTGCATCGGACGCAGTATTGATACCTGTTCAATGTGAATATTACGCTTTAGAAGGATTAAGTCAGCTATTAAATACGGTTCGACTTGTTCAAAAGCATTTAAATCATGACTTGGCAATTGAGGGTGTGTTGCTAACAATGCTAGATGCTAGAACAAATCTAGGTTTACAAGTTATTGAGGAAGTTAAAAAGTATTTCCAAGATAAAGTCTATAAAACAATTATTCCGAGAAATATTCGATTATCAGAAGCGCCGAGTCATGGGGAACCAATAATCATTTATGATCCAAAATCACGTGGCGCTGAAGTATATTTGGATCTTGCGAAGGAAGTGGTTACTAGTGGCTAAAGGACTTGGAAAAGGGTTAGATGCATTCTTTCCTAAATTAGATGCCGAGAAGGAAGAAATTGTGCAGGAAATAAGCATCAATGAATTGCGACCTAATCCTTATCAGCCTAGAAAATTCTTCGATGAGGAAGCAATTGAGGAATTGAGGCTTTCTATTCTAGAACATGGGATTCTTCAACCAATTATTGTTCGAAAAAGCATCAAAGGCTATGAAATAGTTGTTGGGGAACGCAGATATCGTGCTGCTAAAGAGGCTAAACTAGCGACTATCCCTGCAGTTGTTCGGCAACTATCGGAACAGCAAATGATGGAATTAGCAGTACTCGAGAACCTTCAAAGAGAAGATTTATCACCAATTGAAGAAGGTCATGCCTATCAGACATTGATGAAAAAATTAAAGCTGACACAAGAAGAGCTAGCAAAACGTTTAGGGAAAAGCAGACCACATATTGCCAATCATGTTCGTTTACTATCACTTCCAAAAGCTGTTCAAAATTATATTTCTGACGGTAAAATATCAATGGGACATGGAAGAACTTTATTAGGCTTGAAAAATAAAGATAAGCTTCCAGCAATAGTTGATAAAGTTATTAAAGAGGGATTAAATGTACGCCAGTTGGAACAATTAATTCAGCTTTTAAATGAGAATGTTTCACGTGAAACAAAAAAAGAAAAACCCGCACAGAAAAATATTTTTATTAAAGAGCAGGAGTCCTTTCTTCGTGAAAGATTTGGAACAACCGTTCATATTAAGCAAAAGAAAAATAAAGGGAAAATTGAAATTGAATTTTTCTCAGAAGAGGATTTGGCACGCATTCTCCATTTGTTTGAATTAGAAAATGAAAATTAAAAAAAGCCTCTAAAAAAAGATATGTTACAATCGGCAAGCTGTAACAACGATCTTTTTTTAGAGGCTTTTTATTGTATACCATAAGATTGGAATTAGTTATACAGGTTCTTCTTTGATTTCGTATTCCTCTAATTTTGCAGAATGCATATATCGAAGACTGGTATGATAAATACCCTTTGAAATGATTTTTGCCATATTCAATACTAGGCTTAATCTAGTATTCTGAAGAACTAGAAATTCCATAAATCCGCTTATATTAACAATTCCCGTAATATGAATATTTCCAACAGGAGGAAGCTCTTTTTTTACGCCGCTTCCTGGTTTAACAGGTCCATCTCCTATTTGAATTACACCAACGCTTTTCATTCTGCCTAGACAGGCATCTATTCCGATAATATAAGGATTATGATGTTTTTCATGTATTTCCTTTAATTTATCCTCTAAATTAAGTGCATGAATTGGTTCGTCTAATGTTCCATAGACATGAAAAGGAGATATATTCTTTTCACTTAATAGAGTTCCAATAAGCGGACCTAATGAATCTCCAGTAGAACGATCGGTTCCAATACAAACAAAGACAATTGGTCGAGTAACAGAAACAGATGGTAAATGTTTAGATAATGAATCGGCAATTTTAAAAGCTGCTAACTGTTCATCATGTGCTATTCTAATGGGAAGTTCGTTTTTTTCGAAAAGGCTGGAATATAAGGTCATTGAATCTACTCCTTTATCATTTAAGATTCGATAAAATCTATAAAGAAAGCAATTATCGTGATCAGTTAGATTCTGTTAAGTACCTATCAATTAAGAGGAAATCTATCGAACCATGAGATATTTTTATGCAGAATAATTGTAGTATTCAGTATATGGAAAAGAGACAAATTCTATACATATACATAAAAATAAAGGAAAAAAGAGTGATACAGTAAGCGGATAATCCATTATAATAAGGGCAAAAGTCCTGCATTTATTAGGGTGCTTACTACTACAAAGCATGTAGAAAAACTGTTAAAATAAACTTACCCAATATGAAGGCTGTTAAAGAGTAAAATAGAAAAATAGTTAGCATTATTTTCATTCCATAAAACATAGAGCATTAATACGTAAATTATGTTGTATGAACAGAGAAAAAAAGGAAGATAATTTAGTAGAAGTTTATATTTAGAGGTGTCTAGATGGATGAGAGTATAAAAGAAGGTATAGATAATCTCATGAATGAGAATTTTTGGAGTAGTCTTGGGTTTGGGGCATTAAAGATTGTACTTATATTTCTAATTAGTGGAATGATTATTAGAATTGGAAAAGCAGCGGTACGAAATATATTTAAAGTAAGAACTCATTCTTCCTTACGCGTATCAGAGAGAAGAGAAGCAACATTAATTAAACTTTTGGAAAATACAATTACTTATGTCGTTTATTTTATGGCAATCATGATGGCGTTATCTGTTTTTAATATTGACGTTAAGGCCTTGTTAGCAGGAGCGGGAATTGTTGGCCTTGCGGTAGGTTTTGGTGCCCAAAGCCTTGTTAAAGACATTATTACAGGATTCTTTATTATCTTTGAAGATCAATTTTCTGTCGGAGACCAAGTACGTATTGGGACCTACGAGGGAGTAGTAGAAGAGATTGGATTAAGGACAACAAAAATCAAAGGCTTTACAGGAGAAGTGAATATTATTCCTAATGGAAGCATTATAGAAGTAACTAATTTTTCTATAAACAATAGTAAAGCAATTGTAGATGTAAGTATTGCCTATCAAGGTGATATCAATCGGGCAGAAAAGGTTATACAGGAATTGATTGAAAAACTACCAGAGCAATATGAGGATATTGTCGGTGTTCCAGAATTATTAGGTGTACAAAACATCCAAGCATCAGAGGTTATTATTCGTATAGTTGCAGAAACTTTGCCAATGAAGCACCATGCCATCGCAAGGATTTTAAGAAAAGAAATAAAGAATGTTCTAGATGAAAATGGTATTGAGAGTCCTTTCCCAAAATTAGTCATGTATTCACAACCACAATAGTTTGTTCAAGGAGGAAATATGGAACAGAAAGAGTTTGGTCTAAATGATGTAGTTGAGATGAAAAAAGCCCATCCTTGCGGTACAAATCGCTGGAAAATAATTCGGTTAGGGATGGATATCCGAATTAAATGTGAAGGATGCGAACATAGTGTTCTCATTCCAAGAAGAGAGTTTGCAAGGAAAATGAAAAAAGTTTTAGTAAAGCATGAAGAATAGTACTTTTTATCGGAAAGGCAGCAAATAAAGATAGTTGTTGTCTTTTTTGGTTCGAGGAAAAGGAACACTACTTGTCTTTTTCCCTCGTTAAAACTATAATTGTTAAAGGTTTAGAATAATAATGAAATTACTTTCTATTTTGTACGATGGAGATAGATAGTTTATATAAGGGAGTGGCATAATGGCGTTAACTGCTGGAATAGTTGGTTTGCCTAACGTTGGTAAATCTACATTGTTTAATGCAATTACACAAGCAGGTGCAGAATCAGCGAACTATCCGTTCTGTACAATTGATCCAAACGTTGGAATTGTAGAAGTACCAGATCAACGTTTAACAAAATTAACAGAATTAGTACAACCGAAAAAAACAGTACCTACAACTTTTGAATTTACAGATATTGCCGGAATTGTAAAAGGGGCAAGTAAAGGGGAAGGTCTTGGCAATAAGTTTTTATCTCATATTCGTGAAGTAGATGCTATCTGCCAAGTAGTACGTTGTTTTGCAGATGATAACATTACCCATGTATCAGGAAAAGTAGACCCCATTTCTGATATAGAAACAATCAACTTAGAATTAATTCTTGCTGATTTAGAATCAGTAGAGAAAAGAATTGGCCGAGTTGGAAAAATGGCGAAGCAAAAAGATAAAGAAGCTGTTGCTGAATTAGAAGTATTAGAATTACTTAAGGCTGCTTTTGAAGAAGAAAAACCAGCAAGAACGGTTGAGTTTACAGAAGAACAGGCGAAAATTGCTAAAGGACTACATCTTTTAACAATTAAGCCTGTATTATATGTTGCGAATGTAGGCGAGGATGAAATCGTAGATGCAGCGAATAATGAATATGTAAAACGTGTAAAGGATTTTGCAGCAAATGAAGGTGCTGAAGTAATTGTCATCTGTGCGAAAATTGAAGAAGAGATTGCAGAGCTTGAAGGAGAAGAAAAGGAAATGTTCCTGCAAGAGCTTGGAATCGAAGAATCTGGTTTAGATCAGTTAATTCGTGCAGCATACCATCTTCTTGGATTAGCTACTTACTTTACAGCAGGCGTTCAAGAAGTTCGTGCATGGACATTTGTACAAGGGATGAAAGCACCACAATGTGCAGGAATTATTCATTCTGATTTTGAAAGAGGCTTTATCCGTGCGGAAACTGTTTCATATGATGATTTATTAGCAAGTGGCAATATGGTTGCTGCAAAAGAAGCTGGTAAAGTTCGTTTAGAAGGTAAAGAATATATAGTTAGAGACGGCGATATTATCCATTTCCGTTTTAACGTATAAGGAAAAATTAAGGCGCTGTGAATTGTAGCAACAAACTTTACGAAAACAGCCCCATGAATTAGAACAACACGCATAAAAAAGATTACTTTAGTACATTTATGGTGCTAATAAATCTTTTAATGCGTGTTTTTTTTGTAAATAATAATGTACACTCTTTTTACAATTCTTTAAAACTATCCAAGCATGGCAATGGTAAGCTAGGAATAGCTATAACTAACTTGATAAAAAGGGAGTGGAGTTTTTGAAAATTGCCATTTTCACAGACACTTATTTTCCTCAAGTGAATGGTGTTGCACAGACGTTGAAGAGGCTTAGTAACCATTTGGAAAAAAAGCAAATTTCCTATCAAGTATATTCTCCAGAAAATAAATCTTCTACTACATCCCCAAATATCAACCAATTTCCTAGTCTTCCATTTTTTGTTTATCCAGAGTGCCGGACAGTTATTACGAACCCAAGAAAGATAGAAAATAATCTAAAACAGTTTAAACCAGATCTAATTCATCTGGCTACACCTTATATGATGGGACTGTATGGATTATTCGCTGCCAAAAAATTAAATATCCCAGTTGTTTCTTCTTATCACACTAATTTTGATCAATATCTTAAATATTATCATGCTTCCTTACTAGAGCCATTTTTATGGAAATATTTAAAATGGTTCCATCAATCAACAGAAAGAATTTTTGTTCCCAGTAACGAAACCCAAAGAAAATTAGAGTCATTGGATTTTCGAGAATTAAAAGTTTGGGGAAGAGGGATTGATTCTAAACTTTTCACGCCAAACATCGATGCGAAAGAACAAATTAGAAGGAAGTACCATATCAGAGAAAACCATATTTTATTGTATGTAGGGAGATTAGCTCCAGAGAAAGATTTGGCTACATTAAATGATATCGTGGATAAATTGCCCTCGAATATAAAGGAATCAGTCCATTGGCTAATAGTTGGAGATGGACCAAATAAGGAGGCTTGGAGAGAAAAGGAAAAGTCACAACAAAATATTACATTGACTGGTTATATAAAAGGGGATGACTTGGCAAGGATATATGCAGGAGCCGACCTTTTCGTTTTCCCATCCTATACAGAAACCTTTGGAAATGTTGTATTAGAAGCAATGGCTTGTGGAACTCCAGCAATTGTTGCTAATGAGGGTGGCGTAAAAGACTTTGTCATAGATCATATCAATGGCAGAATATGCAAAAAACAAAATGCTGAAAGCTTTCTTCAAGCTATTAGCGAATTGTTATTTGATGAAAAGATGAGAGTGAGCATGGGGAGAGAAGCTAGAATCTATGCGTTAACGCAATCATGGGACACAATTTTTGATGGATTGTTATGCGAGTATTGTGAAGTACTTCAAACCCGACAAGGATTAAATAAAAAGTATGCATAAAAGTCTAATTAAACGAAGATAAAATAGTAATAACTTATGTTATTTTTAGTACATTGCTATTTGAAACGAAGTATGCTATACTTTTACCTTGTGAGTAATGTATAGTTGCTCCTTGCCCAACTATGGGCCGTCTAGACCAAAAGGAGGTGAAAGTGATGAAAAAGTACGAAATTATGTACATCATCCGTCCAAATATTGAAGATGAGGCTAAGAAAACACTTGTTGAGCGTTTCAACGCTATTCTTACAGATAATGGAGCGGAATTAGCAGAATCAAAAGAGTGGGGTAAACGTCGCCTTGCATATGAAATCAATGATTTCCGCGATGGTTACTATCAATTAGTAAAAGTTAACGCTGCACCAGTAGCGGTTGAAGAATTCTCTCGTTTAGCTAAGATCAACGAAGATATCATTCGCCACATCGTAGTTAAAGATGAAGCAAAATAATATATAAACAATGTTTCACGTGAAACATTTTAGATGGAAGGGAGTTGAAACTGATGATGAATCGGGTAGTTCTTGTTGGCCGTTTAACTAAGGATCCGGAGTTGCGCTATACACCAAGTGGAGTTGCCGTTGCAACGTTCACACTTGCTGTTAACCGTACCTTTACAAATCAGCAAGGTGAAAGAGAAGCAGACTTCATTAACTGTGTTATTTGGAGAAAACCAGCAGAAAACGTTGCTAACTACTTAAAAAAAGGAAGTTTAGCGGGTGTCGATGGTCGTATTCAAACGCGTAGCTATGATGGACAAGACGGAAAGCGTGTATATGTAACCGAAGTATTAGCAGAAAGTGTTCAGTTCTTAGAACCTAGAAACAGCTCTGCTAATAATAGAAGTGACAACATGAATTATGGTGCCCCAAGAGAACAAGATAATCCTTTTGGAGGATCAAATAATTATCAGAATCAGCGACCTCAAACAAATAGAAATAATCAGGATTATACGAAAGTGGATGAAGATCCATTTGCAAATAGCGGTCAAATCGATATTTCAGATGATGATTTACCATTCTAATATAATTTTGATGATCAAAAAAGGAGGTTAATCTCATGGCAATGGGTGGACGCAGAGGTGGCCGTGCTAAACGTCGTAAAGTATGTTACTTTACAGCTAACGGCATCACTAAAATCGATTATAAAGATGTAGATTTACTAAAAAAATTCATCTCAGAACGCGGTAAAATTTTACCTCGTCGTGTAACAGGTACAAGCGCTAAATACCAACGTAAATTAACGATTGCTATTAAACGTGCACGTACTATGGCTTTACTACCATACGTTAGTGGAGAATAATTAGCCTATAAAAAACCCTATTAGACTTTTGTTTAATAGGGTTTTTGTATTATTTTGGGAAAATGAACCACTCTGTCGCATTTTTTTCTGTCCAATACAATACATACATCATTATTTGGAAAAGCTTCTTTTTTTGTACTGCTTATGTCCTAAAGATGTCTGCTTTATTTTTATTCTAGTATTTCTTCTGAGTAACTTCGTTGAAGAAGAATCAGAATGATAGTAAAATATTAAGTGATGATGCAAACCCTTTCTGGTTATGTATATCCTATATCCTATATCCTCTATTATTTGGATAACCGAAGAGGGATAGACCTTTTTATATTTTAATTTAGTTTAATGGGGTATAATAGTATCAGGTATAAAGAATACATAGCAAGGATTATGTGAAATCTCACGAGTTTTAGGAGGAGAAAAATTGCCTACTTTTTTAGAGAAAGGATCCATACGGTATCCATTAATATGTTTAATCGGTATTACCATTATCATGCTTGGAATCCTCTCTTTTTATAACTGGGTATTTTCCTTAATTGGGTTAGTCCTTTTTGTTACCCCTTTTTATTTCATCTTACGAATAGAAAGTCGTCAAAGAAAGGAAACGGAAGAGTATATAACGACTCTTTCCTACCGAGTCAAAAAGGTGGGGGAAGAGGCCCTAATGGAAATGCCGATAGGAATCATGCTTATAAATGATGACTATTATATTGAATGGACCAATCCCTTTTTGGCATCTTGTTTTGCAGAGGATACACTTGTTGGAAGGTCATTATATGATGTTTCACCATCGATTATCCCCTTAATTAAACAAGAGGTCGAAACAGAAATCATTACATTGCATGAAAGGAAATTTCGAGTTATTCATAAAGTGGAAGAGCGCCTTTTATATTTTTTCGATGTTACAGAGCAAACGCAAATTGAGAAGCTTTATGAAGATGAACGTACTGCAATTGCGATTATCTTTTTAGATAACTATGATGATTTAACACAAGGGATGGATGACCAGACGAGAAGTAGCATCAATAATACTGTTACTGCCATTTTAAATAAATGGGCTACAGATAATGGAGTATTATTAAAACGAATATCTTCTGATCGCTTCATTGCTATTTTTAATGAACATATTTTACAAAGCTTGGAGAAAGGGAAATTCACCATATTAGATGATGTTAGAGAATTAACAACAAAGCAGAATGTTCCTTTAACACTCAGTATTGGGGTAGGATCAGGCGTATCCTCCTTGCCAGAGCTAGGGAATATTGCGCAATCTAGCCTTGATTTAGCCCTAGGAAGAGGCGGAGATCAGGTTGCGATTAAACAGCCGAATGGTAAAGTGAAATTCTATGGTGGAAAAACTAATCCAGTAGAAAAACGAACAAGAGTTAGAGCCAGAGTTATTTCCCATGCTTTAAAAGAATTAGTCTTAGATAGTGACAAAGTTATTATAATGGGACATAAAAATCCTGACATGGATGCTATTGGCGCAGCAATTGGAATTCATAAAGTTGCTCAAATGAATCAAAAAGATGCATTTATCGTCATTAATTTTCAGGAAATAGATACAGCTGTTAGAAGGCTGCTAGAAGAAATTAAAAAGCAAGAGTCTCTATTTATGAAATTTATTACACCTGATCAAGCTTTAGAGATGGCAACAGGGGATACTTTGCTAGTAGTTGTTGATACACATAAGCCTTCTCTAGTGATAGAAGAGCATTTGTTGAATAAAATAGAAGATGTAGTAGTAATTGACCATCATCGACGAGGTGAGGAATTTATTGAGAATCCACTTCTTGTCTATATGGAACCATATGCTTCTTCAACTGCTGAACTTGTTACTGAATTATTAGAATATCAACCAAAAAGTGTTAAAATTGAAATGCTAGAAGCAACAGCTCTGTTAGCAGGAATTATTGTTGATACGAAAAGCTTTACCTTAAGAACAGGAGCTCGAACCTTTGATGCAGCGTCCTATTTAAGAGGACAAGGAGCAGATACAGTTCTTGTTCAGAAGTTTCTCAAAGAGGACATTGAAAACTATGTGAAAAGAGCGAAAATAATTGAAAATGTTCAATTTTATAAAGAGGGTATTGCAATAGCCACTGCCAAAGAAGGCGAAGTAGTGGATAGTGTTCTGATTGCACAAACAGCAGATACTTTATTAACAATGGATGGAATCATTGCCTCGTTTGTAATAGCTCCTAGAGGAGAAACAATGATGGGTATAAGTGCTCGCTCTTTAGGAGAAATCAATGTCCAAATTATTATGGAAAGCTTACATGGTGGAGGCCATTTAACCAATGCAGCTACCCAGCTTTCAAATATGCCAATGGAAGAAGTAGAAGCAAGACTAAAGCTAGCAATAGATGAGTATTTCGAAGGGAGAAGAAAAGAATGAAAGTAATTTTTCTAAAAGATGTAAAAGGTAAAGGGAAAAAAGGCGAAGTGAAAAACGTTGCAGATGGTTATGCACATAACTTTCTTTTAAAACAGGGATTGGCTGTCGAAGCAAATGCATCAGCAGTTAGTACGCTAAATGCTCAAAAGAAAAAAGAAGAGAAACAAGCGATGGAAGAACTAGAAAAAGCAAAAGAATTAAAAGAAAAGCTGGAAAAAGTAACAGTTGAGCTGCATGCCAAATCAGGTGAAGGCGGCAGATTGTTTGGATCTATTACAAGTAAGCAAATTGCAGATGAATTAAATAAAAAGCATCAAATTAAAATCGATAAAAGAAAAATTGATTTAAATGATGCTATTCGTTCTCTAGGCGTGACAAAGGTTCCCGTAAAGCTTCACCATGAGGTTTCAGCAACTTTAAATGTACATGTTAAGGAATTAAGCTAATATTGGAAGTTCCATTTATCTCTAAACATGTTAAAATAGAATAAGCTTAAGAAAATGTGATACAGGTTTAGCTGGTCACATTTTTTGTTTGACTGATTTTTAACAAAAAATGTAGATGAATATTAGAGCTTTATAAAAAGATATATCATTTTAAATAGGTAATTGGAAAGAAGAGAAAAAGGAACAGCTGTTACAAAAATACCTTTCTTTAGCAGGAAGGATGCTCTTTTTGTAAAATAGATTGTTGCTTTTTTTAATCTAGGCTATGTTTTTTATCATATCCTCTCATTTTAAGGAGGTTTTATAGATTGAGTGAAGTTTTAAATGATCGAATGCCCCCACAGAATATTGAGGCAGAACAAGCTGTACTCGGGGCCATTTTCCTTGAACCACAAAGTTTAACATTAGCTTCTGAGATCCTTATACCAGAAGATTTTTATAGAGGCGCACATCAAAGAATATATACGACAATGCTGAAATTAAATGACGAAGGAAAAGCAGTCGATTTAATTACAGTGACATCAGAGTTAGCAGCAACCAATAATTTGGAGGATACAGGTGGAGTCAGCTATTTAAGTGAGTTGGCTGCTTCGGTACCTACTGCTGCAAATATAGAATATTATGCAAAAATTGTGGAAGAAAAGTCATTGTTGCGCCGCTTAATTCGAACAGCAACGAATATTGCCCAAGATGGGTATTCACGTGAAGATGAAGTAGAAGCTTTATTAAGTGAAGCAGAAAAGAATATTTTAGAAGTAGCACAGCGGAAAAACGCTGGGGCGTTTCATAATATCAAAGATGTTCTTGTTCGAACATACGATAATATTGAAGAAATGCATAATCGCAAAGGCGATATTACAGGGATAGCAACAGGGTTTGCTGAACTTGATAAAATGACGGCAGGATTTCAGCGAAATGACTTAATTATCGTTGGAGCAAGACCATCTGTTGGTAAAACGGCCTTTGCCTTAAATATCGCTCAGAATGTTGCTGTAAAAACAGGTGAAAATGTAGCCATTTTTAGTTTGGAGATGGGAGCAGAGCAGCTTGTCATGCGTATGCTATGTGCAGAAGGGAATATAGATGCCCAGCGTCTACGTACAGGATCGTTAACAGATGAGGACTGGGGAAAGCTAACGATGGCAATGGGAAGCTTGTCCAATGCAGGTATTTTCATTGATGATACACCAGGGGTAAAGATTACAGATATAAGAGCAAAATGCCGTCGTCTAAAGCAAGAACACGGCTTAGGAATGATATTAATTGATTACTTACAGCTAATCTTGGGAAGTGGCCGTGCTGGTGAAAATAGACAGCAAGAGGTATCGGAAATTTCTCGTTCCTTAAAACAGCTTGCACGTGAACTTCAAGTGCCTGTCATTGCCTTATCTCAGTTATCACGGGGTGTAGAGCAAAGACAAGATAAGCGTCCGATGATGTCCGATATCAGGGAATCAGGAAGTATTGAGCAGGATGCGGATATTGTAGCCTTCTTATATCGTGATGATTACTATGATAAAGAATCAGAAAGCAAGAATATTATCGAAATCATTATTGCGAAACAGCGTAATGGTCCGACTGGAACCGTACAGCTAGCCTTTGTAAAAGAATACAATAAATTCGTTAATCTAGAACGGCGTTTTGAGGATGGTGCGATGCCGACAGGGGCCTAATAAAAAAGATTAGTAGTTTTAAAGCTACTAATCTTTTTTTATGCTTTTTTTAGATGAATAAATGCATCAATAGGAGCAAATACTACAAAATTATCTATCTTTATTTATCAGTTTTTACGAACATAACTTTAATTGATTAAAAAGATTGTTCGTGTTTTGTTGACTTTTATGTTAAAAAGTTGGTAAAATAGGAATGTTTGATTAAGGATATAATAAAAAGATATAGAAACCTGTGGAGGTGCTCTAGGATATGTCATCAGTAGTGGTGGTAGGAACGCAGTGGGGAGACGAAGGAAAAGGTAAAATTACCGATTTTCTATCTGAAAATGCAGAAGTGATTGCACGTTATCAAGGTGGTAACAATGCAGGACATACAATTAAGTTTAATGGCGAAACGTATAAATTACACTTAATTCCATCTGGGATATTTTATAAAGAAAAAATTAGTGTTGTTGGAAACGGTATGGTAGTGGATCCAAAAGCAATTATTGCGGAGTTAAAGTACTTACATGACCGTAATGTTACAACAGATAACTTACGAATTAGCAATCGTGCACATGTTATTCTTCCTTATCATCTGAAATTAGATGAAGTGGAAGAAGAAAGCAAAGGTGCTAACAAAATTGGAACAACGAAAAAAGGCATTGGACCAGCTTATATGGATAAAGCTGCACGTATTGGTATCCGTATTGCTGATTTATTAGATAGAGAAGTATTTGAAGAAAAACTTGCAAGAAACTTAGTGGAAAAAAATCGTCTGTTAGAGCGCATCTATGAAACAGAAGGCTTTAAATTAGAGGATATTTTAAATGAATATTATGAATATGGTCAACAAATTAAGCAATATGTTTGTGACACTTCTGTTGTATTAAATGATGCATTAGATGATGGACGCAGAGTTCTTTTTGAAGGTGCTCAAGGGGTAATGCTTGATATTGACCAAGGTACTTATCCATTTGTCACTTCTTCTAATCCAGTAGCTGGAGGCGTAACAATTGGTTCAGGTGTTGGGCCAACTAAAATTAAACATGTTGTAGGTGTATCAAAGGCCTATACATCAAGAGTTGGAGACGGACCTTTCCCAACAGAATTAAATGATGAAATTGGAAACCAAATTAGAGAAGTTGGTCGTGAATATGGAACAACAACTGGTAGACCACGTCGTGTTGGCTGGTTTGATAGTGTAGTAGTTCGACATGCTCGTCGTGTTAGTGGTATTACAGATCTTTCTCTAAATTCCATTGACGTTTTAACAGGAATTGAAACGTTAAAAATTTGTGTTGCTTATAAATACAAAGGGGAAGTAATGGAAGAGTTCCCAGCAAGCCTAAAAGTATTAGCAGAATGTGAGCCAGTATATGAAGAGCTACCAGGCTGGACAGAAGACATTACTAGCTGTAAAACACTAAGCGATCTTCCGGCAAATGCTCGTCATTATTTAGAAAGAGTATCACAGTTAACTGGGATTCCATTATCTATGTTCTCTGTTGGGCCGGATCGTACACAAACAAATATTATACACAGCCCTTGGAGACAAATCTAAACATGAAAATAAAGGTCGTTCTAAATTTTGAACGACCTTTGTTTTTCCAAGTAGATAGATGGGTATGAGAGAATACAGACTACTTTGTTTGAATTAAAGAGACGATTAACTTATTCTTAATGGTTGTTGGCTAGCATTTGAATTTGCGATAATGGTAAGGTTGTGGATTTATAAACAAACGCAAAAAAGTACATTAATCTTAAAAGGAAATGTAGCTTAGAGCAAAATAAAAAAAATTTAAAAAAGTTTTAAGAAAAGTATTGCTTTTTATTTTGATAATATGCTAATATAAAAAGCGTCGCAAATGACAAAAACAAAAGAGACAAGCTCATAATAGGAGCCATTAGCTCAGTCGGTAGAGCATCTGACTTTTAATCAGAGGGTCGGAGGTTCGAATCCTCCATGGCTCACCATTTATAGATATCAATCATGGCCCATTGGTCAAGCGGTTAAGACACCGCCCTTTCACGGCGGTAACACGGGTTCGAATCCCGTATGGGTCATAATATCTTTTAGAGATATTATGCAAAAAATGGTCCGGTAGTTCAGTTGGTTAGAATGCCTGCCTGTCACGCAGGAGGTCGCGGGTTCGAGTCCCGTCCGGACCGCCATTTTTTCTTCCTATGCATTTGCATATTTTATATACATTTATCTTATACATAATGAAGACAAGTAAATAACGACCTTTGCTTAAATGTTAGAGCTAAGCATTTGTCACCATAGTTTGGCTCAGTAGCTCAGTCGGTAGAGCAAAGGACTGAAAATCCTTGTGTCGGCGGTTCGATTCCGTCCTGAGCCACCTTGATTTTGTATTCACAACGAATGTTCGTTGTTTTTTTTATGCCCAAATTATTTCCCTGTAAATAAACCGCGAAAGATCCTTTCTATTACAAATCTCTGCATAACATGATAATAATACAACAATTTCATTACAATATAATAGCAAAACATTATTTCCTTTAAATATATGCTAAAGTAAATGTATATGCCTTCTTCATAATAATCTTTATATATAAAGTGAATTACTAGCAGGGAGGGGAATTATTTTACTGTCTAGTGAAGAATAAGTAGAGGCTATAATAGATAAAAAAAGGACAAGGAAATCCATTCTAGGAAAGGATTTCCTTGTCAAAATTAAGGGAAAATGAAACTCATATATATAGACGATTATCTAGTATAAAAGGTTTCAATAATTTAGCTATCTTCATTTGTATTTTTTTCTTATAGTAAAATGAGGCTCTTTCTATTGCTATAGTATGAATTGAGGGCATATACAATAGCCTAAAAAGGATGTTTCGATAATGAATGATGCAGGGAGATTTCCCATGCATTGGAATGAAGTAGAATAATCGGAAATGGTAACCCTCTCTTATAGAGGGATTTTTTAATCCTCAATGGATGAAAGATTCAGTGGGCTTATAGAGAAAGCTTCACTGTCTTTTTTATTTGTGGCTATTTAGAGGATAAAGCAATGATGAGAAAGTAGTCATCAAGCGATCTAAACAAAGAGGGTAAAGCTAACGTATCACTAAACTTATAATAGAAAAAAAGTGATTATATAAATTTAAAATGGTAAAGTAGACAGTAGAAGTAAACAATAAAAGTATGGAAGTTACGATAGATAAACTTTGATAGAAGGAGAATACCTGAATGAATAAAAAGATTTTAGTTGTAGATGATGAAAAACCAATTGCAGATATTCTGCAATTTAATTTGAAGAAAGAAGGCTTCGAAGTGTATTGTGCTTATGATGGCAATGAAGCCCTAGAGAAAGTGGAAGAAATCCAGCCAGATTTAGTATTGCTTGATATTATGCTTCCGCAAAGAGATGGCATGGAAGTATGTCGTGAAGTCAGAAAGAAATATGAAATGCCCATCATTATGTTAACGGCAAAGGATTCAGAAATAGATAAGGTTTTAGGGCTAGAATTAGGTGCAGATGACTATGTGACAAAGCCTTTTAGTACAAGAGAGTTAATTGCACGTGTAAAGGCAAATCTTAGACGACATCAGCAAGTTTCATCTGCTGCAGAAGAAGAAAAAGAAACGAATGAAATTGAAGTTGGTTCCCTTATTATTCATCCAGATGCTTACATCGTTTCAAAAAGAGGCGAAATGATCGAGCTAACGCATCGTGAGTTTGAATTACTTTATTATTTAGCAAAACATATAGGACAAGTTATGACTAGAGAGCACTTGCTTCAAACAGTATGGGGCTATGACTACTATGGTGATGTACGAACAGTCGATGTAACGGTAAGAAGATTAAGAGAAAAGATTGAAGATAATCCCAGTCATCCGACTTGGATCGTGACAAGAAGAGGCGTTGGCTACTATTTAAGAAATCCTGAGCAGGAGTAAATTTATTAATGAAAAAAGTAAGTTTTTTTCGTTCTATTCATTTGAAGCTTGTATTAGTTATTGTTTTGCTTATTCTTATTTCTATTCAGATAATTGGGGTTTATTTTGTAAAAACCCTACAAACAACGCTATTAGACAGTTTTAAAATATCGATTCAAGAGAAAGTAAATATTTTATCTATCTATTTAGAAGAGCAGCTCGTAAAGGAACGATTTGTTGAAAACGGTGATTCAACATTAGAGGAAGATATCAAAAGAATTTTAAGTGATAATAATTCATCTGATATTAAAGAAATCAGAGTTGTTAATAGTAATGGCATTATCGTTGGAACCTCTGATCCGGAAAACCAACATTTGGTCGGCCAGAAAATGGTTGATGTTTCGGTAAGGAGAGTTCTCTCAAACTCATCTCAACCGGATAATCCAATTAAGCAGAAAAACGGTGAGAAAATCTATGAGCTGATTACGCCTATAAAAACAAATGGGGATGAAATAGTCGGAGCCATTTATTTAGAGGGCAAGATTGAGAATGTCTATAAACAAATTGATAAGATCAATCAAATCTTTCAAAAAGGAACGATTATCACTTTATTTGTAACGGCAATATTAGGAGTCTTATTAGCAAGAACGATTACAAAGCCTATTTCAGATATGCAAAAGCATGCCTTTGCTTTATCGAAGGGGAATTTCTCCAGAAAGGTTAAAGTATATGGTTTTGATGAGATTGGACAATTAGCAATCACGTTTAATAATTTAACAAAGAAGCTTCAAGAATCACAGGCAACAACAGAAAGTGAGCGGCGAAAATTATCATCTGTTTTAGCCTATATGACAGATGGAGTAATTGCAACAGATCGAAAAGGGCGAATTATTCTTATAAATGAGCCAGCTGCAAAGATGCTAGATGTTTCACGTGAAACAGTACTCTCGGAGCCAATTATTAATCTCCTTGATCTTAATGGGAAATATACATTTGAGGAGCTATTGGAGGAAAGAGAATCGGTTATTTTGGATTATAGTACTCATTATGAGCCATATATTTTACGGGCTAATTTTTCGGTTATACAAAAAGAGACAGGGTTTGTTAATGGTTTGATTACGGTCCTCCATGATATTACGGAGCAGGAAAAAATTGATATGGAAAGAAAAGAATTTGTAGCGAATGTTTCCCATGAATTGCGTACCCCGTTAACTACGATGCGCAGTTATGTAGAAGCTTTATATGATGGAGCTTGGAAAGATGAAGAATTGGCTCCAAAATTCTTAAATGTCACCCAAAATGAGACCGAGAGAATGATACGCTTAGTAAATGACTTATTGCAGCTTTCTAAATTAGATAGCCGTGATTATCAGTTAAATAAAGAACTTGTTGATTTTATCGTTTTTTATAATCGAATTATTGACCGTTTTGAATTGACGAAACAACAAAATGTTAGCTTCATAAGAAAATTGCCAAAGAAAGCAGCATTTGTTGAAATTGATGAAGATAAATTAACACAAGTACTAGATAATATAATTTCCAATGCAATGAAGTACTCTCCTGAAGGTGGAAACATTACCTTCTCCATTAAGGAACAGGAACAGCAAATAATCGTAAGTGTATCAGATAATGGTGTTGGTATACCGAAAGAAAATATTGATAAAATATTTGATCGTTTCTATCGTGTTGATAAAGCGAGAACACGAAAGCTCGGTGGAACTGGACTTGGCCTTGCAATCGCAAAAGAAATGGTAGAAGCACATGGGGGAAGAATTTGGGCATCCAGTAAAGAAGGCAAAGGAACAAAAATATCTTTCACCCTACCGTATATTCAATCTGAAGAGGATGATTGGGGATGAAATATGAGAGTGTAAAAAGCGGTATTTTAATCTTTCTCGTAGCTTTAAGTGTGTTATTATATTATCTCCTTTGGACAGATCAGGGTGGGGAATTTGATTCAATTGGTAGTGGGTCAACTACTGCTCTGGAGGAATTAGGAGAAACAAAGGAAGTAAGTGAAGTTGTAAAGCCAGACGGAATTTACCAACACATAGATGGGAATCATTATGGTACAATTTCAAGGGAAGAAATAGATTCTATTATCCAGAAGCTTAAAGAATTTGAGTATGGAGATTTTCGTAATATAACTTCAAAAGTAGAAAGTGTAGCAAGCTTTTTAGAAGAGCAGGATAATAGTTTGGAAATAAGATTTCCAGGACAAGTTCCTTTTCGAATTTACAAAGATATTTTAAGAGTAGATCAGGATAATTCCTTTGATTTTGATACGATTTTGTTTTCATATAAGGATGGAAAGGTTTATTTTCTGTCTAAAGAAACGGGGAAAGTATATGAAACATCGGTACGATCGAAATATGTTGAGGAACTGAATCAATTTAAAGATAGTGTCTTTAATGAAAAAACAGTGTATTCTACCTATTTTTCGTATAAACCAAATGATCAGTATTTAATTTACTTACCTAGTGAGAAAAGGGAAGTCAATAAATACAAATATTTTACGAGACAAATCGAATCTATTCGATTGAAAAGAGCATTATTTACTAATCCTAGTATCGCCCAAAAAGAAATTTTAACAAATTGGGAAGAGTATACAGACGATTCGGGTTTACTTAGAATATATAAAGATACCCATATTGTCAGCTTCTTTAAACCTTCTGGCATTTCGAACGAAACGATTCAGAAGCATATCATTAATAATAGTATCGATCTAATCAATCAGAGAGGTGGCTGGATTAATGACTATTTATATGTGGGACGAGATGAAGACAGAAAGATAACCTTTCGTTTATACAACACAAATGGAATGCCTGTGTTTAATTTGAAAACAGAACTATCTGATATTCGTTTGTTCTGGGAAAATAATAAGGCGAAGCGCCTTTTAACTAGTAATTTAATTATTATTAATACAACTACTCCGTTTGATTTTTCAAAAGAGACGGTTTCGTCAGGAGAAGAGGTTTTACAATATCTCCAAAATAATAAAAAGTTAAAGACAGAAAAACTCCAGAATATTGTGATGGGATATGATATGCAGGTCGATTCGCAAAATATCGTTTCCTTAGAACCAACCTGGTTTTACCAATATGATAATAAATGGTATACCTTATATTCGGAAGGAACAGGAGGCAACTTAGATGGACTGGAGTAAGATAAAGACCATATTTATTATTGCCTTCTTAATATTGGATGTATATCTAATTTATGAATATATAAAGATTAAAGAATACCAACGGGCGGATGACTATACAACAGAGCCAACGACCAATACGCTTTCACGGTTAGGAATTAAATATGATAAAGAAAAGCTTCCAGTCAATAACCAAAAGGATCAATATTTATCAGCGAAGTCGAAGAAATTCACGGATGATGAGATCAAAAAGATGGAAAAAGGGCTATTAAGTGGTCAAGAAATTACCGTAAGAGATAGCATATATCTTCAAGCAGTGTTAGTGGAGCCAATTAGTATTAAAGAAGATTTTGACCCAGAGGAGTTAACTGAATTTCTGTTTAATCAAGTGCTTAACGGTTCAGAGTATCGCTTTTGGGAAAAGAGTGGGAATACCATTACGTATTATCAACAGCATGCTGGAAAGACATTATATCGAAATCCAAAGGGTGAAATTACCTTTAATGTAAATGAAGAGAACAAAATCGTTTCCTATAACCAGACGTATTTGGAAAAAATTCAAGAAATGGATGAAAAAGAAAACATTATTCAGCCGTTGGATGTTATTCTGAACTTATTTACAAATAACTTCATAGAAAGTGATTCGTATGTAAGCTATGTAGAATTAGGCTATTATACACAGCTTGATACATCTGCACAATTGCTTGCTCCAACTTGGAAAGTAACAGTGGATGAAGAAGACTTTTATGTAAATGCTTTGGACGGGGCAGTTATTCAACCAGAAACAGAGGAAATGAAATTGGAGTGAGAGAAAAATGCGGTTTAGTGTTCTCGCAAGTGGCAGTACAGGAAATGCCATCTTTGTTGAAACAGAAGATCATTCCTTTTTAGTTGATGCTGGATTAAGCGGAAAGCAAATGGAAGGCTTATTTCAAGGCATTGAACGGAAAATGAGTGATTTAAAAGGGATATTAGTGACACATGAGCATAGTGACCATATTAAAGGGGTAGGAATTGTTGCAAGAAAATATAAATTACCTATCTATGCAAATGAAAAAACGTGGAAAGCAATGGATCCCTTAATCGGCGAAATTCCCACAGAGCAGAAATTTCAATTTGATATGGAAACCGTTAAGACATTTGGCAATTTATCCATTGAATCCTTTGGCGTATCCCATGATGCGGCAGAGCCAATGTTTTATGTATTCCATGAAGGAGAGAAAAAGCTCGTACTAATCACAGATACAGGTTATGTTAGTGATCGAATGAAAGGAATCATTTCCAATGCAGATTCCTATGTGTTTGAAAGCAACCATGATGTGCAGATGCTGAGGATGGGAAAATATCCATGGAATATTAAAAGACGTATTTTAAGCGATGTAGGGCATGTCTGTAATGAAGATGCAGCAATTGCAATGAGCGAGGTAATTGGAGATCGCACAAAGCATATTTATCTTGCTCACCTAAGCTTAGATAATAATATGAAGGATTTAGCCAGAATGTCAGTTGGACAGACATTGGAAAGCCGTGGAGTCGGGTTAGGGGAACAGGTTACTTTATTTGATACAGATCCTAGAATACCGACAAAAATGATGGCAATATAAGTGGATAAAAAAAGCGGATACTTGGTTATTCGCTTTTTTTTATGGAAAAATGGAAGTATGCTATCAACGCTTTTGGGTATCATATGGTGAAAACATCTCTAAGTAGTTCGTTTGTTTTTTTAAAAAAAAGGAAAAATAATAAAGAATATGTTAGAAAAGTATTTAGATAATGTCTGTAGAAAGGAATGAAGCTCGTGGATTACGATTATGGGAATCAGGGAGATGGGCAGAAGAAAAGGTCACGAAAAGGATATTTCTTCTCTGGATTTATTGGTGCAATTATTGGTGCAGTACTTGTTTTATTAATTAGCCCACGGTTAACAGATTTAGCGATTCTTCCGAATAAGGAAGAAGGCGGGAGTGTGATAAGCAATTCGGAAGGGGTAAAAACGCAGAATGTCTCATTGAATGTCGAAACAGATGTCACAAAGGCAGTTGATAAAGCAGCTGATTCAGTTGTTGGAATTACCAATCTGCAGTCCTCTAATTTCTGGGCAGATGAAACGACGGCAGAAGAGGCTGGTACAGGTTCAGGTGTTATATATAAAAAAAGTGATGGCAAGGCATATATTGTTACAAATAATCATGTCGTGCAAGGTGCGACAGAGCTAGAGGTTACTTTATCAAACGGAAAGAAAATTAGTGCGGAACTAATTGGTGCTGATATTTGGACAGATTTAGCAGTAGTCGAAGTAGATGCAAGCGAAATAACAAAGATAGCGGAATTTGGTAATTCAGATACGCTGAAAGCAGGTGAACCTGTCATTGCAATTGGTAATCCATTAGGGTTAACCTTTTCTGGATCGGTTACACAAGGAATTGTTTCCGGATTAGAAAGAACGATTCCAGTTGATATTAATGAGGACGGGACACCAGATTGGCAATCAGAGGTTATTCAAACAGATGCTGCTATTAACCCAGGAAATAGTGGTGGAGCCCTTGTTAATATTGAAGGTCAACTTATCGGTATCAATAGTATGAAAATTGCCGAATCTGCTGTAGAAGGGATTGGGCTTGCGATACCAATTAATTCAGCGATACCAATTATTGAAGATTTAGAAGAACATGGAGAAGTACAAAGACCCTACATGGGAGTTGAGTTGCAATCTGTTAGCGATATTCCGGGCTACTATCAGCAGGAAGCATTAAAGTTACCAGAGGATGTCACTACAGGTGTAGCAATTAAAGATGTTTCACCAAATTCACCAGCTCAAAAAGCAGGATTAAAAGAGCTAGATGTTATTGTGGAACTAGATGGCAAAGAAATAGTGGACTTAATTGATTTAAGAAAGCATTTATATAATGAAAAGAAAATTGGCGATTCCATGGAAGTAAAATATTATCGCAATGGAAAGTTAGAAACAGCAGAGCTAACGTTATCGGAAGATCAAATGTAAAAAAGAAAAGTAGAGCAAAACTGACAAAAGTTTTGCTCTACTTTTTTATTAAAGGAGAATAAGGAGAAATATTTTTTTCCAAAAATAATGATGTTGTTTGTGGATAAGGTCTTATCGTGAAAAGTAAATGAATTTTGTTAGAGTGGTTGCAGTTTTTGGGTAGAATGATAAGATGGAATGTGGATAACTAATAATTGGATTAGAAAAAATGATTATCCACAATTATTTTTAGAAAAATGAAAAAAGCAATCGCTAAAAGGAGAAGGAAAAATGATTTATAGTTGTGCTGAACACGTTGATATAGCAATAGATTCTGTGGTAAATGAGTTTGAAACATTTCCGATTTTGGAACAAATTTCAGATAAAGAAAAGTTATCAACAACCTGTGAATATTGTAAAAATAACGCCATATATATGGTGGCGAACAAGTGATTCCATACTATATGTGGATTAAAAATGTGGATATGTGGATAACTTGTGTGGATATCTTGTTTGTAAAGTGAGGAAAGCATGTGAATATCTCAATTGTTACAGTTGGAAAATTAAAAGAAAAATACTTAAAGCTTGGAATCGAAGAATATACAAAAAGACTTTCAAGCTATTCTAAAATAGAAATCATTGAAGTTCCAGACGAAAAAGCACCAGAAATCTTAAGTGATGCAGAAATGCTGCAAGTAAAGAAAAAAGAAGGCGAACGAATCCTTGCCAAAGTCCCAGCTGATGCACATGTTATCGCACTAGCTATAGAAGGTAAGCAAAAGTCTTCAGAGGAGCTAGCCGATACCATTGATAAGCTAGGGACATATGGAAAAAGCAAGGTTACTTTTATTATTGGTGGATCTTTGGGGCTTAGTGATGAGGTGCTAAAGAGAGCAGATGATAAGCTTTCGTTTAGTAGGATGACGTTTCCTCATCAGTTGATGCGGTTGATTTTGGTGGAGCAGGTTTATCGGGCTTTTCGGATTAATAGGGGTGAACCGTATCATAAATAGAGGCAAAAAAATTTGAAGATAAGGTGGATTTTTGTCTTTATATTCAAGACTTGAAGATGAGTTTTCCTCCAAATGGCCGGATTCAAGATATAGTATATGAATAAGTGTAAATGTCTTGGATAGATTGACTTCGGAAAAGTCAAAATTGAGTTCTATTTTATCCACAGACCGAGAACGATCTTCGGATTGTTTGATGGTGATCTTATTTAGCAAGAGCTGAAAGAGCTGTTTTTTCTTTTCTCTCGAAGACTGTTGAAATGCTTGAACATACTTTTCTAATAATTGCTTAACCACGTCGGGTGGAATAATTTTTGAATCGGATGAACTTAGTTGAACGCTAAGTTCATTTTTCTTTTGTTCTAAGTCATTCTTCGATTTAGCTAACTTCTGTAATCTTTCCTGTAAAATGGATACAGGGAAGAGATTTTGCTCAAAAGCTTCCATATACTTTTCTTGCATAGCTTTGGTTTCTTTAAACTCAGTTTCAATTATCTCTAACTGATCTTTTAGTTTCACATTAGTATAAACCGTGTCTTTATTAATATTTCCTATGATTTGATTTAAACCAGCTGAATCGGTTAAGAAGTCTTTTATACGATTAATGACAACATCTTCTGCATCATAGGCTTTAATTGAATTTGCTTTACAAGCAGATGATCCTTTGTTGTGGAATACACTACATACATAATAGCGATGTTTTCGTTTGCTACCATCTTTTCGAGTATAAGTAGTGATAGATGGAACCATACCTTGACCACAATCAGGACATCGAAGGATGCTACTTAATAGGAACGGCTCGTTGGACTGCCGCTGCTTAAAGGACTTACTTTGTCGTCGGGCTTGGACAACATTCCAAAGCTCATCGGAAATAATGGCTTCGTGTTTTCCTTCGACTAGAATGGGATTAGCATTTTTACCACGCCTTCTCTTTTTATCCCAGTTCTCAACTTGTAACCATCGTATTTTACCAACGTAGATAGGATTATCTAATATTGTAGCAATACCATTAATAGAGAAGAGCTTCCCATGTTTAGTCCGATATCCTGCTTTATTTAAGTGATTAGCTATCGCCTTTAGACCCTTCCCATCTGCATATATAGTAAAGATAAGTTGGACAGTTTCTGCTTCCTTGGGATTAACAATAAGTTCTTTTTCTACAGAATCATATCCGAAAACTATCCCACCATTCCAGTTGCCTTCTTTTGCTCTCTGTGTCATACCTAGCTTCACATTCTCTGAAAGAGTATTTCTTTCCATTTCAGCGATAGAAGCCATCAGTTGGACGACAAGTTTGCCAATCGGACTAGATGTATCGAAGTTCTCAGAGTAGGATATAAACTTTACATCATATTCTTCGAATTTGTCTAAGAGCACAAGAGTATCCAACATGTTTCTTGAAAGAGGTGATATCTTCCATACCAATACAGCTTGGAATTTGTCCTTCTCTACATCCAATATCATTCTTTGCATTGCTGGTCGGCCCTTTATATCTTTACCACTAATGCCTTCGTCAACGTATTCTTCTGCAATCTGCCAATCATAAAGATGAGCATATTGACGTAAAGTTTGTAATTGTGCAGAAATACTATAGCCTTCACTTGCTTGTTCTTCAGTGCTGACACGAACATAAATTGCCACCTTTTTTATTTCAATCACTTTGATCCCTCCTTTAGCTTTTTTAACAGTATTGGTAATAAAGGAGGTGAAAAATACCTAACTAAATTAGAGATTTATTAGTACTCAGATGAGTAGTTAAAGGTAATGCTATAAAAAAACTGAAGTCGTTATAAGAACACATGTTTTTCAAGTCCTGGAGGTATATAACAATAGTTGTCGAATTATGTTTTAGAGTGATTGACTGACTAGTAGGAAAAAGGGAGTTGTTCGAACTTTATATGATTACAAAGGAAGATGTTCTTTACTATTAGAGATGAGGACAAAGGAGAAGATACATGAAAAAAAGCGCTATTATAAAATAATAAAGGAGCGAGAATCACAAGAATATAAAAAGTTCATTAATGTCTACCAAGAAAATAAGGGTGTTTTATCAGATAAAGAACAATTAATCTTAGATTCTATATATGGGGTCAGTAGTGAACCTATGAAATATAGGGAGGTAGGATTAATGTTAAACCTAACCCCTGAAAGAATTAGGCAGCTTATATATAAAGGGGAAAGAAAATTAACATCAGCTTTACGAAAAAAATATAACATTAAAATGATGGAATTTAAGAATTTTAGATGATCTCTATAGCATGAATTATTTTAATATATTAGTGTTTATATTAAATTCATTTGATTATAACGAGATATTTGTGGGGGAAAGCGGGTCCTATACATCCTGCTTCTTTTTTTGTAATCTGTTGCACAGTAGACATATACTGCGCAACAACTATTGGAATAATTTTTGGGAATTAGAACCGTAATCTGGTATTTTTTTGGTATGATTTTAGTATGAAAATTTCTGATATTGTGAAGGTTTTCACTTAAACTAACGAAGCAGGTTACTACAAGAAGGATTTTTGAGTAATGAAGTTGAATAAGACACATATTCATTTTTAAAAATAAGGAGAAATAATAATATGTGGAAGGAATTTATCTCTTCTATTTCGAATGAACATCATTTTAAAGAACCGGCAACAAATTATGAAATTGCTCAAATTCAAAAAGAAATAAATGTTCAATTGCCAGAAGAATTAGCTGAGTTATTTAATGAAACAAATGGAGTATTCGACAATTGGAATTGTCCTTTGGTTTGGTCAACTTCCCAAATTATTGAGGACAATTTGTTTTTTAGAAATTTTGAAGACTATAAAGATATTTATATGCCATTTGATAATCTTTTCTTTTTCTCGGACGCAGGAAATGGCGATTTATTTTGCTATGCAATATTAAAGAATGGGACCATAGATAAAACCGATATATTTGTTTGGAATCACGAGGATGATAGTCGGACCTGGGTAGCTGCTTCATTAAAACATTTTATTGAAGGTTGGCTTACTGATCGGATTGGTGTTTAGGAAAGGGAAAAGGTGATATTTTGAAAATTCTAAGAAAGTCTTTTTTGTATTCACTCTTTTTTAATTTTAGTCTATTTATTTTAGGATATGGGGTCATAAAATTCATCGAATCTCAAATTTCAGGTAGTTTCAATTTTTCCATTGGGTATGTAGGACCTTTTAATAATAATATATTTTTATTGCTGTTAACCCTGATTATTTGTTCAATCATTATTTTTACTGTTTTCTTTTTGATGGCTTTTTCTTTGGTACGACTGATAAAAACAAGATAATAAAAAAACAGTTTTTACTATGTTGTTTTCTGAAAGGCTTAGCTCATCAAAAAACAACTTTTATTTTGGGCTGAAATTTGAGATTGTGAAGGGTTGTACTTAAGCTAACGGGTGCTTTAGTTGAAGTAGACTGTGATTTTAGAGCAAAAGGATTAGATTTTTTCTGATCCTTTTTATGTTGTATTTGTATTCTAATTAGCTTGCTAAACAAGTTTTGATTAACCTGCGATTTAACGTTTTCTTCCTCTCAACCGAACGGGTTGTAACCGTCAAGTAGTTTTGAACACTTTTTGCTAATTAATTTTGAACACTTTCTCTTTCAAAAATTGTTGTTCTATTCTTTATTCTGTAGCTGTCATTTTCGTTCATTTGAATAACCTCTACTCTATGTAGTAATCGGTCCAATATGGCTGTTGTAATCCCTTGGTCTCCCATTAATTCACCCCATTCTTCGGGGCCCTTATTGGAGGTAAGAATAATAGAA
>NZ_JBQHVO010000044.1:0-46362 GCF_052064465.1 Niallia sp. HCP3S3_B10
CTACCGCGCTTGCGTTTGGTTGGCGGTCTAACGACCACCAACCAAACCAGAGGGTAAATTATTTTCTACCCACAAACATTTTACTCATACTTACTATTAATTTGAATGGATGAGAACAGAATGACATAAGTTAGAGATCATGGGAAATGTTAACGAAAGTAAAAAAATATTTTTGTCTAATCTATTTATTGCCAATATGGTATAATTAGTATAATTTAACTATATAATTAGGTGGAGTTCAAGAAATAATTAATTCTATTATATCCATGATAAAATAAAACCTAGTGTATAGTAATATTTAGTGGTATTGCAAACTAGATTCCTCCTATTCACATTTGTGAATAGATATGTAATTAGTACTATATTATAGGCTTTATCATTGTTGGTTTACATCCTCAATAGAAAAATATTTCCCGTTAATTTTATTCTGATTGGTTACATATATAAGTTGTTATTTTGGTACTTATTCTAAAAGGGAATCTATTTATGAATCAGTACAAAAGTATTATAATTACGACAATAAATAAAAAATCAATATATATAAAATAAAGATTGTTCCTTGGAAAAGTGCTTCGATTAATTTTTACTCTTTATTAAATTTATCTCGTATTTATATTTTAAATAAGAATTACTAAATCAAAGAATGAATAGTTAGGTGAATTAGGTGATAAATACATGGACTTCCTTGGCCACCAAAAAATATTAATATTAAAAAGTCGTTTTTTTGAATTGTATGATATTAAATTAATAAACGATGATTACGACATAATTATCCAAGAAGCGCTCCAAGCGATAAAAGAAGTATTTGGGGCTGTTGAAGTTACTCTATATACCAGTGAAGAATGGGATTTGAATTGGTCAATCGTATCCACCACAGCTAGTAGAGATGATTTAGGAAAGAATACCTGTATAAAGGAAAATTTACAATTGGCAAGTGGGTATAAATTTTTCCGGTTGCCTATTACGGAAGATACAATACATGATTATATGATGCTAGCCCTGAAAAGTAAGGAGAAACTTGACTATATTCTAGCAATAAAGATCAAGAAGGAATTATTGGACGAGCCAAATGGAGAAATTTCTTTATTCGATATGGTAGCAAAGGAAGTCGGAATATTATTTAGAAATATGCAAAATATGTTAAATGTTAATAGAGATAAGAAGAAATATAAGCAGTTATTTAAAGTGACTGAAAAATTTCATTCCTCTATGAAAATGGAAGATGTATTAAGAGAGGTTATTTTTACCTTAAAAAAAGTGTATCCTTCGTATCATTATTATCTTTTGCTATCACATGATAATAATAGTCCAATGGATCTGCCAATAAAGGATTTAGAATATGACAGTGAAAACATGGCCGCTATGGAAGCATATGTTACGGCTGAATTGCAATTCGAAAATTTGAAAGAAGAAAAAAGTTCTGTTATCTATGCTCCTTTAAAAGGAAAACAAGGAGTATACGGAGTTCTGCAAATTATTGTTCCAGATGTTAGCTCTTTTCCGAAAAATGAAGTGGAATTTATTTCTTTATTGGCAAATACGGCAGGAGGTGCATTGGAAAATGCTCAGCTGTATCAGCAATCAAAAAAATTAGTTACTGATTTACAGTTAATAAATGAGGCGTCGGATCAATTAAATTCTAATTTACGCTTAAATGAAATGATGACATATATTTGTGAAAGAATATCTGCGAGTTTTAATGCAAAGGAAGTAGGATTTATTCTGTTTTCCATCGAAAATGATTCAACAAAAGTGCTACAAGGAAGCTCTTCTTTCTTTTTTGAGCCGGAATCGAAGAATTATATTGATTATTTTAAAGAGAAAATTCAAATGGAGAAAGATTCCCTCTTTTTAGGAGATTTCAGTATGCAGCTTGAGGATGTTCGGTATAAGTCTGTAATGGCTGTGCCTATGATGCAAACAGGGGTATTAAAGGGGTTTGCTATAGTAATGCACCCAGATGCATACCATTTTTCATTTGATACATTTAAACTGTTACAGTCTTTAATACATCATTCTACTCTTGCCTTAACTAATTCCTTGTTAAGAGAGGAGTTGGAAAAAATGGTCGTAACAGATCATTTAACAAAACTTTTTTCTAGAAGTTATTTGGATGAAAAGATTCAAAGGTCCTTAATAGAAGATAAGGAAGGAACATTTATTTTAATCGATATTGATGATTTTAAATTAATAAATGACACATATGGACATCAAATTGGCGATGATATTATCATTCAAGTGGCGAATATTATTAAAGAAAATATTCGGAGTTCAGATGTTGGTTCCAGATGGGGTGGAGAAGAGCTAGCTATTTATTTGCCAAAAGTCACTCTTTCTTTAGGTGTTACGATTGCTGAAAGATTGGTGAAAAAGGTAAGGGATTATTCTAAGCCATCTGTTACCATTTCCTGTGGAGTTTCTTATTGGAATAAGCAAACTAATGATACGTATAATACGCTTTTTAAGCGTGCAGATAAAGCATTGTATATAGCAAAGGAAACAGGAAAAGACAAGGTAGTTATCCAAAATACTCTCCTTGTTAGCGAATAAAAAAGGTGTTCTGCCTCTCATGAAGAAGGGCAGGACACCTTTTTATATTTGGAAGTACATCCCGATTTATTTTATAAACTTAACTAATGTAGATACAAAAATCTCTAAATATTTTTGATCTAATTCATCAAATCTATTCTTTTCTGGAGAGTCAATATCAAGGACGCCTATTAAAGTACCGTCTTCCTTGACTAATGGGATGACGATTTCGGATTGAGAGGCTGCATCACAGGCAATATGACCTGGAAATTGATGAACATCTTCAACTCTTACTGTTTCTTTATTAAAGGCTGCGGTACCACAAACACCTTTTCCCAATGGAATACGGACACAAGCAGGTAAGCCTTGGAATGGTCCAAGAACAAGCTCATTGTCTTCAACTAGATAAAAGCCCACCCAGTTGGTTTTTTCTAGAAATTGATTTAATAATGCTGATGCATTAGAAAGATTTGCAATTGTATTATGTTCTCCCTCTAATAAAGCACGTAATTGTTTTTCAACTAATTGGTACTGTTCTTCTCGTTTACCTTTATATGTTTCGACGCTAAACATGTATATCACCAATCTTTCTCATTTTTTTTGTTGTTTTTTGACGATAAATACAGAAGGAACCCATACTTTGTCGGTAATCTTTTAAAGGATTCTCCCTCTTTATAAAGAAGTGTAAGGAATAGCATATTTGTAGATTTAATGGCTGTTCTCCAAAATACTGATATGGAAACTCATACACACTCTTCCTTGAAAAAACAGTCTTTATCATAAAGCGAAGTTTTTAATAATTCAACCATACTTTTTAAGGATTCGCAACAGAAAAGAGGTTAGGCTAGATGAAAGAAATTTCAACAAGGGATGCCATTGTAGAAGCTGCCATTTCGTTATTTAATCAGAAAGGTTATCATGGTACTTCTATCCGAGATATAGCTGGGCTGGCTAAAGTGAATACAGCAAATATTTCCTATTATTTTAATGGTAAGCAAGGATTGTTAGAATATTGTTATATGAATTTTTTCGAAACCTATTTAGAATTGTTAGAACAAGTTTATTTACAATCCTGCAATCCAACGGAAAAGTTAAAAAAATTAGTAGACAGTATTATCACCTATCAATGCAAAAATCCTCAATTAACCAGATTTATATTAAGAGAAGTTACGATTGATTCACAAGTTGTAAGGGAAATAATGTCGACTTATTATGTGAAAGAAAGATATATCTTTACACAAATTTTGGAAAAAGGGATAGAGAAAAAAGAATTTAGGAAACAGTCTATTTCCTATAGTATCATTCAATTAAAAGGGCTACTCTCCATGCCTTTTATTCACTCTTTCTATGTTACCGAGGTTCTTCATATTTTTCTAAATGAAGATTATTTCAAAAGAAAATATTCAGAAGAGATCCATCGATGGATACATGACGTTGTTTGTATGAATGAAAATGAATTATCGATTATTCCATAACATAACGTTCCGGCCTTGTCCTAAATCTTTTGCCTGGTGAGCATCAGAACCATATACTAAGGGGATACCACGTTTAACCGCTTCTTCAGCTATCCACTTTGAAGGATATGGTTCTTTGCAATATGGCTTATTTACTCCTGCTCCGTTATAATCCAGTTCATAATTGTTATTTTTCACTTCGTCTAAAATGGTGAGTATAACAGTTTGAAAGTCTTGGTCAATGGGATACAAATGCTGGAATTTATGTATCAGCGTCATATGACCTATTCGTTTTGGTTTGTTAGGACCTAAGTCTGCTTGAATCGATTTCAAAAGTGTTTGGTAATAAGTAGCATATACTTTTGATATTCCTCCGTACTGCTCTACAATATTTCCAAAAAGCTCGGGGCTGTAATCGACACAATCATAGTGATTGTTTAAAGGATTTTTCAGGAAGTGTACACTTAAAATGCTGTCGTCTAATAAATGACCCCAATCTGCTAGAAAGTTTTTTATTTCTAGTTCAAATCCCTCCATATAATCAATTTCTAGTCCTACATTTATCTTGATTGTTTCTTCATATTCTGCTTTGATACACTGTATTTCTTTTAAATAAATGGGTAATGTTTCGATTGTTATACTGCTGTCTTGCGTTGGTGTTGTATCGATAAACCCTTCTGGTAAGGGGGCGTGCTCGGTAAATGTCATTTCTTTATAACCAAGGGCTAATGCCTGTTCTACGTATTGTTTAAGAGAATCTTTAGAACCATGTGGACAAAATGGAGTATGGATATGTCCGTCTTTTTGCATGGGAATAATCACCCTTTCTATATTTGCTAATATTGATATATACCTAATATAGCAGGAAGACTAATAAAGAAGTAGTTATACGTGTTATTTTTGAAAAATACTTATATAATTTAAGTTATCTAGCGAACTTTGAAAAAAGTAAACGAAATTATGAAAAAAACGTAAAATAATAGTCAAAAAATGTCGTTTACATGTTATCATAAATACAAAGAAATTTACCTGCAAAAAGGGAGATATCTAATATAGCTTAAAACATTTTGCTTGGATTTTGAAAAAGTAATCTTTTTTTTACGGCAGTTACCTTTATGCGTATTATTTTTGTGGAATACTGCTCTTTACTATTAGATAATTATTAGCTTAATTAAAATAGATACGGAATTATGGCCGGTGTATGAACAGGGGGCTTCAAATGAATTACATAATTGGTGGAATAGGTTTAGTTATTTGCCTATTTGTAGCGGGATATTTTATTAAACGAAAATATTATAATGGTGTCGATGAATTAGAAAATTGGAAAATAGACATGATGAATCGTCCCGTATTAGAAGAGCTTGCAAAGGTTAAACAATTGAATATGATTGGACAAACCGAAGAGTTGTTCGAAAGATGGAGAAAAGAATGGGATGACATTGTTACTACCGAATTGCCTACTATTGAGGAATTGCTTTTTGATACGGAAAATTATATTGATAAATATAACTTTCCGAAAGCCAAGAAGACACAAGATACTATTCGCTTTAAAATGGAAAGTGTAGATAAAAGAATTGATACTATATTAGAAGAACTTAATAATCTAGTTGGTAGTGAAGAAAAGAACAGATCGGAAATTGAAGAACTTAAAGAATCCTACCGTGTCAGCAAAAAAAATCTTTTAGCACATCGTCATACTTATGGTGAGACAGAGAAAAAGATTGAAACAATGCTTCACGAAGTTGCGGAATTATTTATAACTTATGATGAAAAAACGAATAATGGGGATTATTTGGAAGCAAGAGAGATTGTTTATAAAATGCAAGAACGTTTAACAACGATTACTTATCTGATGGAAAAAATTCCTCCATTACTGATTGAATGTCAGACAAAATTGCCAGAACAACTTGATGAGTTAAAAGATGGCTATGTAGATATGTTGGAGCAAGGATACATCTTGGAACATTTGCAAATGGAAGAAGCAATCGAAAACTTAATGAATGAACTTGCATCAACTGAAAATGATTTAAGAGAAGGAAAAGTTGAGGCAGTAGAAAAGGTTATTGCAGAAATACAGGAAAAGCTGGATTTGCTATATGATTTATTAGAAAAAGAAGTACTTGCAAAAAATTATTGTAGTAATAATATCAACGTAACCAAGGAAATCTTAGAAGATGTTCAGCAAGGAAACGCACAGCTTCAAGTAGAAGTTGGATTATTGCAGACAAACTATAATCTAGATAATGAAGATATTGAACTGCAATTTAAGCTTGAGAAGAAATTAAATCATCTCTATAAGCAATATGAAGTATTAGAACATAAGCTCTTGACTGAATCAGCAGCACATACTCTGTTGGGAGAAGAACTTAAGGAACTGAAAGGGCAATTAGAAAATGCCTCTTTAGAACAAAAAGAATTATTTGATAGGCTGCATGCTCTACGTAAAGATGAAGTTTCTGCACATAATCGTATAAGAGAACTAAGTAAACAAGTGGCAGAAGCTATTAGAAGTGTTACTAATAGCAATTTGCCAGGTGTGACAGATGAGTATAATGAGCTAGTACGAGAAGCAAAAGAAAGTATTGATGAAGCAAAAAGAATGTTAGATCGAACACCATTAAATATGGTTGAAGTGAAGAACATAATAGAAGTGACAGAAGAAAAAGTGACGGTGCTAGTTAATGCAACACTTGAATTGGTAGAAACCGTTTATTTAGCAGAGAAAATCATTCAATATGGGAACAGGTATCGTCGCCAATATCAAAAAGTCCATCAAGGCTTATTAGAGGCAGAAGCACATTTTAGAAATTATCGCTATAAAGAAGCATTGCAATATGCTGCAGCAACCATTGAAGAGATAGAGCCTGGAAGTACTAATAAGATTCAAGCTTGGTCACATGAATGGAAAGAAAATGAAAAGTAATGATGAGTAACATCTAATTCCATTATAAGTAGAAAAAAGTCTGAGGGACATGTCTCAGACTTTTTTTGTGGAAAGCGAAAAATTTCTCCGGTTATGGAAAGAGTTAACATTTTATTTCCAGTAAGAATAGATATAATGAATTTTTATGAAGCTTATTCTTTTATTTGAAAAAGTTTTTTGGTAGCATAATAAAGTGAAACTTCGATTAGTGAATATTATTCCGCTTTATAGAGGATAAAGTAGAGAGTTAAAGACGTAACAATTATAACGTTATGTGAGTGAAAATGATTGTCGCTAAAGGAAAAGCGGATTAACGAATTTTTATAATGGAAAGGAAATTCCAATGTAATGATATATTTAGATAATAGTGCAACAACTAAGCCTTTTCCAGAGGTTATTGAGTCTTTTACGACTGTATCCCAAAAATATTTTGGAAATCCATCCTCAATCCATCGAATAGGAATGGAATCAGAGAAGCTGTTAATACAAGCAAGAGAACAAATTGCGGGACTTTTAGAAGTGAAAAGCAATGAAGTATTTTTTACCTCAGGTGGTACAGAAGGAAATAATACCGTTTTAAAAGGAATTGCTCGTTCATATAAAAGTAGAGGGAATCATATTATTACCACAGCAATTGAACATGATTCCATTCACAAAGTAATGGAGCAATTAGAAGATGACGGTTTCACTATTTCTTATGTCCCTGTCGATGAGTTTGGTCAAGTATCAATCGAGGATATAATCAAAAATATACGCAAAGAAACCATCCTTGTTTCTATTATGCATGTAAATAATGAAATAGGATCTATTCAGCCAGTTGAGGAAATCGGTAAACGATTAACCAATTATCCAAATATATTTTTTCATGTAGATGGTGTTCAAGGAATTGGGAAAAAAGCCCTCTCAATAAATAAGGCAAACATAGATGCTTATACCATTTCTGCCCATAAATTTCATGGCTTAAAAGGAAATGGGGTTTTATATATAAAAGAAGGAAAAAGAATAGAACCTTTATTGGCAGGTGGCGGGCAAGAGAATACTTTTCGCAGCGGAACGGAGAATGTTGCTGGTGCAGTTGCTACTGCCAAGGCATTACGAATGCAGCTGCAAAATCAAAAAGAGAAACTGCCTATTCTGAAACAGTTGAATGTTTATTTGCGTGAGGAATTATCTAAGATAGAAGGTATCTCCATTCATACGCCAGCAGCAGAGAAAAGTGTACCTCATATTGTTAACTTCTCCATCGAAGGAATAAAGGCAGAAGTATTTGTTCATGCATTAGAAGAACGTGATATATATATATCCACTACAAGTGCCTGTTCATCAAAGACAAATAAAATTAGTAAAACATTATTAGGAATAGGAGTACCAGAACAGCTTGCAGAAAGCTCGTTCCGAATTAGCTTATCCTATGAGAATACAATAGAAGAAATGGAAAGCGTAATTGCAGCTATAAAAGATATTCAGGAATGGTTGAGAGGGGTAATGAAGTGAAATATGATCGTATTTTAATACGTTATGGAGAGCTATCTACGAAGGGGAGAAACAGAAAGCAATTTGTAGATAAACTAAAACGAACAATTGCAAAGTCTCTAGAGGGCTATCCATCTGTTTCAATTGAAGCAAAAAGAGAAAGAATGTATGTAATGTTAAATGGTGAAAAGGAAGAGGAAATTTCTAAAGTGCTTAAAAACATCTTTGGTATTCAATCCTTTAGCCCAGCAGTAAAGCTTGAGCGGGATATAGAGAAAGTAAAAGCAGCTGCTTTAGATATTGTTTCTTCTTTATATAAAGAGGGATGTACCTTTAAAATAAGTGCAAGACGAGCTGACAAAGAATTTGAACTAGATACAAATGAAATTAATCAGGCGATTGGTGGGCATTTGCTAAAAAATATCTCTGGTTTAAAAGTTGATGTTAAAAATCCTGATATAAATGTTCAGATTGAAGTTAGAACAGAAGCAATCTATCTTTCCTGTGAAAATATTCCAGGGGCGGGGGGGCTTCCTTCAGGAACGAGCGGGAAAGCAATGCTAATGTTATCTGGTGGATTAGATAGCCCGGTAGCAGGATATTTATCTATGAAAAGAGGATTAAAAGTTGAAGGGGTACACTTCTTTAGTCCTCCGTTTACAAGTGAAAGAGCAAAACAAAAAGTAATTGATATTTCGGAAAAGCTTGCAAGTTTTAATGGTCACTTTGTGTTGCATATTGTTCCATTTACAACTATTCAGCAGTTAATTCATAAGCAGATTCCAGAAAATTATACAATGACCGCAACGAGAAGAATTATGCTAAGAATAACAGATGAAATTCGCAGAAGAAAAGAAGCGCTGGCTATTATCACGGGCGAAAGCTTAGGGCAAGTTGCTAGTCAGACATTAGAGAGTATGTATGCAATCAACGATGTAACAAACACACCTATTTTAAGACCTTTAATAACTACAGATAAAACAGAAATAATCGAATGGGCAAAAAAAATTGATACACATGATATCTCTATTCGTCCATATGAGGATTGCTGCACGGTATTTGTGCCGGCATCGCCTAAGACTAAACCAAAAAAAGAAAAAATACAATATTATGAAAGCTTTACTGACTTTGAACCATTGATTGAAGAAGCAGTTAATCATATTGAAACGATTATCCTTAAAAGGGAAGAGAAGAAGAAGGAGACCGAAATAGATTCACTTTTTTAAAGTGTTTTGCATGACCGCCATAAGGGAGAAGTGGTATGATACAAAAATTTCCTGTTTTTTTGTGAACAATTACCAGTAAAAAGAACGAATGAATGCTATGTGTATTACACATTCTATTATCACAAGGAGGTGATACACATGGCAAGCAGCAACAATTCAAATCAATTATTAGTACCTGGGGTTTCTCAAGCTCTAGATCAAATGAAATATGAAATTGCTACTGAGTTTGGTGTAAACTTAGGTGCTGAAACAACTTCTCGTGCTAACGGTTCTGTTGGTGGTGAGATCACTAAACGTTTAGTGCAAATGGCTGAACAACAATTAGGCGGCGGTTTCTCTAAATAATTGAATAGTAATGGCTACAAGAAGCAAGGCATCATGCCTTGCTTCTTCTTTATGTAGGCCTATTTTTTGCTTTTATTGGTAAAAGATTGGCTCCTTAAAGGAACGAAATTTAATTAATTCAAAAATTGGAGATAGGGTAGTATAATGGGTTAAGTATTTACTTTTAGAAACAGGAGGAGACTACATATGCGGACGGAGGATTTAATTGCTCCAGAACAATATAATTTTGTTTCGGAGATTGAGAAATTTGCCCAAAATACAGATAGACTTGCTTTAAAATGGGAGAATGAAGAGGGCGAAACAAAGGAAGTTACTTATTCCTCCTTAATGAAAGCAGCAAATAGAATAGGAAATGTTTTCAAAGAAGAGGGCCTACAAAAAGGAGATGTTGTTCTTGTTATTGTTCCAAGGATAATAGAAGCCTATCAGGTATACTTAGCAGCTTTAAAACTGGGAATAACTGTCCTTCCAAGTTCAGAAATGCTTCGCGCAAAAGATTTACAATATCGCATTAAGCATGGAGAAGTAAAAGGGGTAGTTAGCTATTATCCATTTTTAGAGGAATTAGAATTAGTGGAAGAAATACATACTATTAAACGTTTTGTATTAGGTGAAGCAAAAGAAGGTTGGATGCTTTTAGATGAGCGAGTACTGGAGGTTTCAGATGAACTAGAACTGGTAAGTACACATAAGTCAGATACAGCATTTATTTCCTATACATCAGGAACAACTGGAAATCCAAAAGGTGTCGTACATACGCATGGTTGGGCATATGCTCACCTCAGAACAGCAGCACCAAATTGGCTGAATATTGAAGAAGGTGACCTTGTATGGGCAACGGCAGGTCCAGGATGGCAGAAATGGGTTTGGAGCCCACTATTATCTGTTTTAGGATCTGGTGCAATTGGACTAGTCTATCATGGAAGATTCAACCCGGATAAATATCTGCAGCTTTTGGAGAAATATGAAGTAAATGTTTTTTGCTGTACGCCAACAGAGTATCGCTTAATGGCAAAAGTGGAAGATATTCAAAAGTATCAATTAGATCAATTACGAAGCGCAGTTTCTGCTGGAGAACCACTAAATAGAGAAGTTATTGATGTATTTAAAGCGAATTTCCAACTAGATGTCCGTGATGGATATGGACAAACGGAAAATACGTTATTAGTAGGGATCACAAAGGGAGTAGAATTACGCCCTGGATCTATGGGGAAACCAACTCCAGGAAATAGCGTCGAAATCATAAATGAAGATGGAGAAATTTGTTCAGTAGGGGAAGTTGGAGATATCGCAGTACACAAAGATACTCCTGCATTATTTAAAGAATATTTAAAAGAACCAGAAAGAACAAAAAATCAATTCCGTGGAGATTACTATATCACTGGTGATCGTGCTAAGAAAGATGAGGATGGTTACTTTTGGTTCGAAGGCAGAAGAGATGATATTATTATTAGCTCTGGCTACACGATTGGACCTTTTGAAGTAGAAGATGCTTTAGTTAAGCATAAAGCAGTTAAAGAGTGTGCGGTAGTGGCAAGTCCAGACCCAATTAGAGGAAATGTCGTGAAAGCATTTATAGTTCTTCGAGATAAAATAGAAGGAACAGAAGAATTAATAAAAGAACTGCAAACACATGTAAAAAAATTAACGGCTCCATATAAGTATCCACGTAAAATCGAATTTATGGAAGAATTGCCTAAAACGACTTCAGGGAAAATTAGAAGAGTGGAATTACGAGAGAAAGAAGAGCGTAGCAACTAAAGAAGAAAATAAACTTCTCGTTCTCAAAACAGAGTGCGAAAGGTATTAAAAAGGGCACTAAAGTTAGTGTCCTTTTTAATAAAACAGAACTGATGATTTATAGAGTTTATTGCCATTCAATCGAAATTTAAGATAGTAGGAGGATTTGCATGGGGAAACTGATTTATGGTGGGAAGATGTATACGCTTAAAGAGGAAGGACAAGTAGTTGAGGCAATTTTTACAGAGGAGCAATATATCGTGGATTTCGGCGATAAAAAGTACTTGGAAGAAAAATACGAAGGAAGGATACAAGAAAAAATAGACTTAGAAGGTGAAGTTCTCCTTCCGGGATTTGTAGATAGTCATATGCACCTAGTTGGGCATGGGGAAAAGCTATTAAGATTAAATTTATCCACTTGCACATCAAAAGAGGAAGCTTTGCGGTTGCTAGCTAATTATGCAGAGAATATAGAAGAAGGGCAATGGATTATAGGAGATGGATGGAATGAAAATATGTGGCAGGAGCAACAGGTACTGACTTCTATAGATATTGATCAGTATGTTCCAAACCATCCAGTCCTCCTAAATCGTATATGTAAGCATGCAATTGCAGTAAATTCATATGCTTTAAAAATTGCCAATATTACAAATGATACTTCCTCTCCAATTGGTGGAGTTATGGAGAAGGATGAGGAAGGCACGATTATTGGAGTTTTTAAAGATCAAGCACAAGAGTTAATAACAAGAGTCTTGCCTAAAGTAACCGATGAATATGTGGAAAGAGCATTGCGAGCAGGTATTAAAGATGCCTATAAGTTAGGACTAACTGGAGCTCATACTGAAGACTTACACTATTATCATGGCTATGAAGGAACATATCGTTCCTATAAAAAAGTAATTGAAGAAGAAGGAAATCACTTTAGAGCCCATTTGCTTGTGCATCATGAAGTATTTGATGAGATGATACATGATGGCGGGAAATATCTAGGTGGTACCGAATGGGTGGAGCTTGGCAGTATGAAAATATTTGCTGATGGTGCTTTTGGTGGAAGAACCGCTCTTTTAAGTAGACCATACCTTGATGATCCTTCAACAAATGGAGTAAGCATTTTTTCACAAGAACAATTAAATGAATTAGTAGAAAAGGCAAGGAAGAGAGAAGTTCCGATTGCTGTACATGCAATAGGCGATGCAGCTTTTGAAATGGTCTTACAAGCTATTGAACAACATCCTTTACAAGGATTTGGAAGAGATCGCCTTATTCATGCAACGATGCTTCGCAAGGATTTAATGGAACGTATGAAAGACTTGCCGTTAATATTAGATATCCAGCCTAGCTTTGTAACTTCAGACTTTCCTTGGGTAATAGATAGACTGGGGAAAGAAAATCTTGCCTATTGTTATGCTTGGAAAACATTATTAAAAGAGGGATTACATTGTGCAGGGGGTTCTGATGCTCCAATTGAAAGTGCAAATCCTTTAGTAGGAATTCAAGCAGCTATTACAAGAACTAATGCAGAAGACATAGAAGGAAACGGATACCTTCCAGAAGAGGCGTTAACAGTATATGAAGCAGTGAGCCTTTATACAAAAGGAAGTGCTTATGCCATTTGTCATGAAGAAGATCGAGGGAAAATTGAAAAAGGCTATTTAGCAGATTTTACTGTATTGAATAAAGATATTTTTGAAGTAAGTCCAAGTGAAATAGATAAAATAGAAGTAACAAAAACAATTGTTGGAAATGAAATAATGTATGATCGATTAAAGTAATAACAAGTGAAAGAGGCAGGGACATAAGTATTTCAACCAACAACAAATACGAACTATAATGTAATTAGATTACATTATAGTTCGTATTTATTTTTTAGAAAAAGGTTTAAAAACGAAGTGAAATGGAGCAGAGGACGCTCGACTTTTGCGGGAATTAGAGACGCTTTAGAACCAGCAACGCAGTGATGAGGGCACTGAAAAAGTATAGTTTTTCCAAATTAAATAAGAATTTATTTATTTGAAAGCGAATATTAAGTTGGTTTGGAGAGGTGACCGCTTAACTCCTATGGGAGCAGCGAGAAAGTCCGAGACCCTGCAGGAGCGGAGCGACGAAGCGGCTCAGCGCTCGCCCCAATGAGTCATGTGGTCACCTTGGAAAACAATTTGCACATCTAAGTTTAAAAGGCGGTTACGACCAATCATCAATAGCTATCTGTTTTTCAGTGGTCGCGTAGTGAGGCTCAGCTTCCTCTCCGGCGCATCCGTGCATCTGTAGCACAATGAACGACTTATTTTATACACTTAACTATATTTAAAAACATAGATAGTGTAGCATTATTTAAGAGCTAAATTAGAGATTGTTCGTCTTTAAAGATTAGTTATTTAGTTTTGTCCCAGTCTCTTTTGGCTGTATTTGACAAACATTTCTAAAAAAGATTGCCAGTTACCAAAATAATATATATAATATGGAATATTTCGAATATGGAAAGAAGCGATGAAGATGGAGAAAAACAACATTAAAAACGGGGTAATATTTGCTGGTATATCTTACTTAATATGGGGACTATTCCCGATATATTGGAAGCATCTGCAAGGAGTTGGGGCAGATGAAATTCTCGCAAATCGAATTTTTTGGTCATTTATTTTTATGTGCATTTTACTAACATTTACTCGTAAATGGGAATTATTCTTTCAAACATTAAAATCATTTAAGCACCAGAAAAGACAGGGTATCATGCTGTTTATTGCATCTATATTAGTAAGCTGCAATTGGTTTATCTACATTTGGGCTGTAAATGCGAATAAAATAATCGAAACGAGTCTAGGGTATTATATAAATCCACTGGTAAGTGTATTATTAGGCATTTTTGTAATGAAAGAGAAATTGTCTAAAATACAGTATGTTTCTGTAGGATTAGCTGCAATTGGAGTTTGTATTATTACTTTTGCTCATGGAGCATTTCCATGGATTGCTATTTCATTAGCATTAACATTTGGCTTATATGGATTAACAAAGAAATTAATCAAAATTAATTCGGATGTAGGATTAACCTTGGAAACCATGTTTATTACTCCATTTGCCTTAATGTATATTGGCTATTTATTTTTAAAAGGAGATCATGCATTTTTAGCTGTATCTACTAGTTTAGACTTCTTATTAATTATTTCTGGTGTGTTAACAGCAGTGCCATTGTTGTTTTTTGCAAAAGGAGCGCAAAGGATTCCGCTATCCATGCTCGGGTTCATTCAATATTTAACACCTACATTAACACTAATACTTGGGGTATTCGTTTATCATGAACCATTTACAACCTCTCATTTATTGGCATTTATATTTATTTGGTCAGCATTATCCATTTATTCTTTATCACAAACAAAACTATTCTCTAATTCAAAAAAGCAACAGCAAGCAAAGGGAATAGCGTAAAGAATCTATTTAAGTAATCCGACATTTTCCTGAAACAATATCGGTACTTATACGTATAAGAAATAGAAAGAAATAATAGGGGGTTATAAGTAATGAGTGGAAAACGTTGGGCAGCTTTAGGGATAGCTGGTATTATTTTTGTCTTTTCCATTATTACCAGTATGGTATCTGTAGCGTTCACAACGGACGTAGAAGATTTATTTGGACAATTTCTTAGTGAAGGGGAAGGGCCATATGTAGAAGAATACATAGAGGACGGAGATTTCTCTGAGAAGATAGTTGTACTGGAAGTGTCTGGGACCATTCAAGATACTGGAGATGCCGAATCTCTTTTTTCGACAGTAGGTTATAATCATACTTCCTTTATCGAAAAATTAGATTACATAAAAGAGGATCCTAGTGTAAAAGGTGTAATTTTGAAAGTAAATTCTCCTGGTGGAGGAGTTGTAGAAAGTGCACAAATCCATGATAAATTAGTAGAAATTCAAAAAGAATCAAAAAAACCAATATACGTATCAATGGGATCTATGGCAGCGTCTGGAGGGTACTACATTTCTGCACCTGCTGATAAAATTTTTGCTAGTCCGGAAACATTAACAGGCTCACTTGGAGTTATTATGAGTGGATATAATTTCGAAGGGCTTGCTGAAAAGTATGGAGTAGAGTTTGTCACAATTAAGAGTGGGAAATATAAGGATATCATGAGTTCTACAAGAGAAATGACAGAAGATGAAAGAGAGATTTTACAAAATTTAATTGATAATTCTTATGCCGGTTTTGTTAAAGTCATTGCTGATGGTCGAGGAATGACAGAGGCAGAAGTGAAGAAAGTCGCTGATGGACGGATTTACGATGGTAGACAGGCGAAGGAACTAAATTTAATCGACGATTTTGGCTATTTTGATGATGTAGTAGAACAGATGAAAAATGACTATGATTTAAAGGACGCAGCTGTCGTTACCTATACCGACAATACTGGTTTTGCTTCCCTATTTGGAATGACTGCCAAAAAATTAATTACAAGTGAGGATAAAGAATTAGCAAATATACTAAAGATTGTCACCAATGCTAACTCGCCTCGACTAATGTATTTATATGCAGAATAGGAGGGGGACAAATGAGTAATAACCGTGAAAATATAGAATCAGAATCTTCCCTGAAGGACGAGGAACTATCCGAATTAACGGTATCATTAAATGAAACCGTTGAATCAAAGGAACAAAATCTGAATGTTGGTGATAGTAAGTTAGATTCTAAAGGCAAAGTTTCGTATGTATATGCCGGCTTTTGGATGCGCTTTTGGGCTTATTTAGCAGATATAGTGATTGTATCGAGCGTTAATCGTATTCTTATTTATCCGATTTTAAGAATAATAGATGTACCGTTACATGAATCGAGTATTTTTTCTACCGTTAACATTTGTACGGCCATTACGTTTTATTTATATTTTGTTTTAATGACACTGTTTTTAAAACAAACGTTAGGAAAGATGATTTTTGGCTTGAAGGTTATACCGATGAACAAAGAAAGATTAACATGGGACACTATCCTTTTCCGTGAATGGATTGGTCGATTTATCTCTGGCAGCTTTATTATTTTATATGCGCTAGTTGCCTTCTTGCCGAAGAAACAAGGTCTTCATGATTTATTTGCTGATACAGCAGTCATTCATGATCGATAATAGGAACCGAGGTTGGGACATAAGTTTTAACTAATAATAAAAACGGACATTTATGCAGTTGGTATGCATTAGTGTTCGTTTTTTGTGTTTTGGAAAGATGATTTTTAAAAAAGTAAATTGGTTATTTCGTTTTGTCACATCCTAGTTTTTATTTTTGAATACTAATTCCATAGCATAGAAAAGAATCAGGAAGAAATAGGTTTATTTTTTCATATTTTATCCAATAATAATAGGCTGAAGGGAAGTGTTACCAAAGTGAAAGTTCTTTCCATAATTGGTCTTATTATTGGTGCTCTTTTTTTAGTGCTTATTTTTCTGTGTTTTTTAAAATTAACGATACATATACGCTATTATCATAAGAAAGATAATGATGATTTAAAGATAGAGCTTCGAGCATTGTTTGGACTCATAAAATACAAAAAAACCATTCCTTTGATAAAAATAGATGAGGACTCTCCAACACTGGTGATGAAAGAGGAGACGGAATTACAGGGTAAACAGGAAACTGTAGAGGAAACAAAGCAATTTTCCGCCTCTGATTTATTAATTTTTTTATCTAATTCAAAAGAATTATTAAACCATGTTGTACAGTTTCATCGCATAGTAAGGTCATTTTTAGCAAAACTAACAATTAAGCATATCGAATGGAGCTCGATTGTTGGTCTAGGAGATGCAGCACATACTGGAATGATTTCTGGTGCTATTTGGGCTGTTAAAGGAAGTATTATTGGCATTATTAGTAATTATATGAAGCTTAAAGACATGCCCAAAATCAACATATATCCACAATTTCAAGGAATGGCCTCTGAAACATTATTTTCTTGTATGATTCAATTTCGGATAGGGCATGCTATGATGGCAGGAATTAAACTGGTTAAATATTGGAAAGATGGTTTTCCAAAGTTTAAAACAAGTGAACCATCTATTCCAAGTAAACAATAGCAACGGAGGAATGGGAAAATGTCAGATCATCCAATTCAAGGCTTAATGACAACTGCAATGGAAAACTTAAAAGAAATGATTGATGTCAATACGATTATTGGCGATCCTGTTGAAACACCTGATGGCAGTGTCATCTTAACCGTATCTAAAGTGGGATTTGGATTTGCTGCTGGTGGTAGTGAATTCACACTTGAAAATCATTCATTAAATGATTCGTTGACTAAACATCCTTTTGGAGGGGGAAGTGGTGGGGGAGTAAGTATTACTCCAATTGCTTTTCTTATTGTAAATGGTGAGGGCGTAAAAATGGTGCATTTAGATGAAAGTACCCATCTATACGAAAAAATATTGGACATTGCTCCACAAGCTGTTGATAAGATTCAACAAATGTTCGCTAAAAAAGATTCATCTTCTGAATCAAGCAACAACAACGCTCATACAAACCAGCCGAAAGAAGATATTGAGTTTTAAAAAAATCAATTAGATGTAGTTTAAACGAGTTCACACAAAATAGTGGACTCGTTTCCTTTTTTTTATAAAAAAAGCCAATTATATTTCTTAAGAAAGTACGTTTTTTTTGCAAATAAAAAAAACTATCGATATTATGGTAGTAAATACATAGAATGAAATCGAAAATGGAGGAGAGGCAATGGCAAATATAACGTTTAAGCATAACCCGGTAACATTGATTGGAAATGAAGTGAAAGTCGGAGACAAAGCTCCAGATTTTACCGTGTTAGCAAATGATATGTCAGAGGTAACATTAGCAAGCTCAAAGGGAAAGGTCCGCCTTTTTAGTGTTATCCCTTCTATTGATACAGGTGTTTGTGATACTCAAACAAGAAAATTTAATGAGGAAGCAGCTAGACTTGAGAATGTGGAGATAATAACAGTAAGTGCTGATTTACCTTTCGCTCAAAGAAGATGGTGTGCTGCAAGTGGCTTGGACAATGTTATTACTGTATCAGATCACAGGGATTTATCTTTTGGAGAATCATATGGTGTGGCGATGAAAGAATTGCGATTGTTAGCTCGTGCTATTTTTGTTGTTGATTCAACTGATACTGTAACTTACGTTGAATATGTTAGTGAGGGCAGCAACCATCCGAACTACGAGGCAGCGATAGCAGCAGTGAAAGCAGCGAAATAACGATAATAACTTATAGGTAATACAATCGATTATCTGGTTAAATTTTTAACCGTATGATAAGCTAGAGTTTGGCCTTCTATATAAAGGACAGGCTCTTTTTATTTGGCTGTATCCTATTATGCAAAATTCAGAGATAGTTATGTAACGGAAAATTTATGTTTAGAAATCTACAATAAATTAGGTGATAATAGATGAACATTTCTCCAGTAGAAGAATTATTTACAGTATTTAATGAAACAGCATTAATTATTCAAGAAGAATTGGAATATACGTATTTAGAATCATTAGCTTTAACAGGAGAAAATATCTTTCAAGAAGCTATATTACAAGAAGAATTAAGTGAATTAAGTAAGAAAAGATTAAGAAACGCCTATGAAGAAATCAAATTGGCCAAATACACAAAAGAAGAAATTCGCAAAGCTTTTCAACTTGTCATTTTAAAAGGGATGAAAGAAAATACACAACCAAATCATCAAATGACACCTGATTCTATCGGCATTCTTTTTGGCTATTTAGTGCAAAAGTTTTGTACGAAAGTGGAACTGCGTTTGTTAGATTTAGCGGTTGGAACCGGTAATTTATTAACTACTGTTATGAATCACCAGCAAGGGAAGAATATAGCTGCATACGGTGTAGATGTTGATGACTTATTATTACAACTAGCACTTGTAAATGCAAATCTACAGGAACAGCCAATTGAATTTTTTAACCAAGATAGTTTAGAGCATTTATTTATTGATCCAGTAGATGTTGTTGTAAGTGATTTACCAGTTGGTTATTATCCGAATGATGTTCGTTCTAATGAATTTAAAGTCAAATCAAATAATGGGCATACATATGCACATCATTTATTTATAGAGCAAAGCATGAATTATCTAAAACCAGGTGGCTATGCATTCTTCGTTATACCAAACAATTTATTTGAATCCGAACAAGCCGCAAATCTGCATGATTATATAAAAGAAGAAGTACACATACAGGGGATTATGCAATTGCCGGAAACGCTTTTCAAAAATAAACAGTCGGCAAAAAGTATATTGATTCTGCAGAAAAAGGGGAATAATATAGTTGCACCGAAACAAGTTTTACTTGCAAAAGTGCCTAGCTTCTCCAATATGCGTGGAATGGAAAAAGTTTTAAATGAATTGGACACTTGGATTCAAACAAATAAAAAAGATTAACCGGAAAATTTTCTGGGTAAATCAATTATTGTTATAAAACAGATTCTCTCTATTATATAGTAGGAAATCGACAAAAATTTGTCTTTTTTTTGAAATATCGACGAAAATCCAAAAAAAAATGAATAACTAGGCATAATGTGCTTGAAATGTTTCTAGTAGAATGTTTTAATGAAAAACTGAAAGAAGTAAATCTTGTCTGTTGTATGATTCGATCTGTTCAATGTCAGACAAAGTAAATAAAAAGTTGTTATACAAAAGGGGAGTAAAACATTTTATGGCAAAAATTATTGCGATTAATGCTGGTAGTTCTTCATTAAAGTTTCAATTATTCGAAATGCCAAGTGAAGAAGTAATTACAAAAGGTTTAATAGAGCGCATTGGATTAAATGATGGAGTATTCAATATTAATTTTAATGGCGAAAAAATCAAAGAAATATCTGATATCCCAAATCATGAAGTAGCGGTAACAATTCTATTATCAAAATTAACAGACCTTGGAATTGTTGCATCGTTTGATGAAATCGATGGAATTGGACATCGGGTATTACATGGTGGGGAAGAGTATGCTGATTCTGTTTTAATCACAGAGGAAGTAATGGTTAAACTTGATGCTTTATGCGAATTAGGACCATTACACCAACCAGCAAACTTAACTTGTATTCGTGCATTCCAACATGTATTACCAAATGTGCCAGCTATAGCAGTATTTGATACAGCGTTCCATCAAACAATGCCGGAAAAATCTTATTTATACAGCCTTCCATATGAATATTATGAGCAATACGGAATTCGTAAATATGGTTTCCATGGAACAAGCCATAAATATGTGTCACAACGTGCGGCAGAATTATTAGGTCGTCCAATTGAACAACTACGTTTAATTTCTTGTCACTTAGGAAATGGGGCTAGTATTGCGGCTATTGAAGGTGGGAAATCTGTTGATACTTCTATGGGATTCACTCCACTTGCAGGTGTAACAATGGGAACACGTTCAGGTAATATTGACCCGGCGTTAATTCCATTTATTATGGAAAAAACGGATCAATCTGCTGAGGAAGTAATCCAAGTATTAAATAAAAAGAGTGGCCTTTTAGGGATTTCTGGTTTCTCAAGTGATTTACGTGATATTACAGAACAAGCACAAGCTGGAAATGACCGTGCTGAACTAGCTTTACAAATCTTTGCAGATACCATCCATAAATACATCGGATCTTATGCTTCTGGCATGAATGGTGTAGATGCAATCATCTTCACAGCTGGTATCGGTGAAAACAGCGAAATCGTTCGTGCTAGAGTCCTTCAAGGTCTTGAATTTATGGGCGTTTACTGGGATCCAACATTAAACAAAATTTCTGGGGAAGAGTCATTCATTAACTACCCTCACTCTCCAGTAAAAGTAATGGTTATCCCAACAAATGAAGAAGTAATGATTGCAAGAGACGTTTGCAGATTAGCTGGTATCTAAGTTAACTAAATAAAAAATCTTGTTTGTATCATTATTAATTAAAAGGCAATCTACTCGTAGAACAATATACGAGGTAGATTGTCTTTTTCCTGTATGAAAAAAAGGAATCCAATTTGAAATAACAAAAATATTGTCTTTCCTTAGATTCTTTTAGTAAAATAAGGAATGATTCGTTATGAAACTGGGGGGATTACATGCTATCGAAAGCAGAAAACTTTTATTTGGATAAAATAGAGCAATGGGAAAATGAATTAATCAACCAGCGACCAAATAAACTCTTTTATATTTATTCCGATTATATTAATGCCAGTTTATCCTATATTCCAGATATGCATAAACAAATAATATTACAATCACTTGATAACATCCTATTTCATCTTCATGCCATCTTATTTAATTCCACCTTTCAACGAAATACCGCACAAAAATTAATGCATCAGGCAAGAGTGCATAATGAATCCATCTTCACATTAAAAGACATGAAAAAATTAAATATTGACCAATTACATGCAATTGCAAATAAACAAATGGCAAATTATAGAATACTTGCTTCCGCTCAAGGAGCATTAGCATCGAAGCATACAGGATTTCTATTGGGAGATTTTCTTTCCATGGTTATTATCAATCTTCGCTCTGTACAGGTTCTAGCTTCAATATATGGGAGACCAGCAGATAGTCCGAATGAAATTATGACTACATTGAAAGTATTCTGTGCAGGATGCTTGCCATATCCTTACCGAGTGCAAGCTTGGGATGAATTAATGATTGAGCAGGAGAAGGAACAACATGTTTTCTTTTATAATGGAAACGATGAAATTGTCCAAGAAAAGATGTTGCATACGTTAATGACAGAGCTAATAAAGCTTTGTTTTCTTCAGTTTTATAAAGGGTCCCTTACCGGAGCTGTAATTGGGACTGCGGCAAACTATCGATTTACGAGAAATATTACAGAATTAGCACATCATTATTATCAAAAATGCTATTTATTAAGTAAACGGAAAGAGAATGGATAAATGGAGAAAGGAATAAACATGGAAGATTACTCATTAGATGAACTGGAACAGGAAAAAAGTAGACTTGAATACACAAAAAACTACATGAATATCGTCTTAAAAGAGGCTCAAATTAATCAAGGTGCATTACAGGAAACCGTAAGAGATGCTATTAGTAATGAAGAAGCTCTTGATAGTAGTTTAAGTTATATCAATTATTTAACAAACAGTAAGTTTTTACAGCTAGCAACAACAGAGTTAAATATTTTGAAACGGATTTTAGATGCACCATATTTTGCACGGATTGATTATCAAATGAAGGGCAAATCACAAAAAGATGTTTATTATTTAGGGAAGACCTCTTTGTACGAAAAAGATACGCAAAAACCAATTATAGTAGACTGGCGTTCCCCGATTGCGAATGTTTATTATGATGGACGTCTTGGAGAAGTTGCTTACGAAGTTAATGAAGAAACAATCGAAGGGGATTTATCCTTAAAAAGACAGTTTAAAATCGAAAAAGGAAAATTGCTTCATTTTCAGGATATTGACCTAACAACAACGGATGAGTTATTACAGCAATCACTTGCCGGAAAAGCTGATCAGCGTCTAACTGAAATTATATCCACTATCCAGGCAGAACAAAATGAAATCATTCGGGCGGATTTAAACCGGCCGATTATAGTGCAGGGAGCTGCAGGTAGTGGGAAAACGACTATTGCCTTACACCGAATATCTTACTTTATATATAACTATGCTCGATACTTTCAACCAGAGCAGCTAATGATTATTGCGCCAAATAATATGTTTATAGGATATATAGCAGAGGCATTGCCAGACTTAGGCGTAGAGAAGATACGCCAAACGACTTTTCTGGACTATGTCCTATTATGCATTGGGAAAAAAATGAAAGTAATCCAGTCCAATAAAAAACTTCTATCTTTTATTAATCATGAGAATAAACAAGAAGAAATGATCAAGTGGCTTTCTCGTTATAAAGGTTCTTTAGCTTATAAAAAAGTAATGGATAATTATCTGATTGATATTTGCAATGAAATGAGCCCAAAGCAAGAGTTCCGTGTGGAAAAATTCCCTTTATATGGGGCAAAAAAATTAGAACGATTATTTAAGAAGGAATATGATTACCTTCCCTTAATCAAACGGAAAGAGAAAATAAAGGGGATATTGCAAGCAGATTTAAAGCGGAAAAAGAAAGTGATTTTAAGTAAGCTAGAAGATAAATATGAAGATGCATTGGATCGTGCTTTACGGATTAAAGAGGATGATAAGCGAAAAGAGAGGGTAGTCTATTTTTTGGATACAAAGCAAGAACGATTAGCCAATGTCAAAAAAGAAGCTTCGACTGCCGTTAGAAACTATATGAAAACGATGCAGACAAATGATTTATATGGATACTATAGCCGATTATTTTCTGATAAGGAGCTCCTTCGAAAATATACAGAGGATGCCTTAACAGAAAGGCAATTGGATTATATGATTGCCTTTCAGCAGCGGATATTGAAGCAAAAGAAAGTAGAGATCGAGGATCTTGGGGCATTATTTTATTTGCAATATAAAATCTTTGGTATTGATAAAGAATATCGCGCTAAGAATATCGTGATAGATGAAGTACAGGATTATAGCGAATTTCAATTATATGCCCTAAAAGCAGGATTGGAGACTGATATGTTTACCCTCGTTGGAGATTTAGCACAAGGCATTCATTCGTATCGAGGGTTACAAAACTGGAATACACTGCAGCAAGCTGTATTTCCACGAGCTAATTATATGACCTTGCAAAAAAGCTATCGTACTACAATCGAAATTATGTTTTTGGCAAATGAAATTCTGCATTTACTAGATGAAGATTTACCAAAGGTGAAACCTGTTGTACGTCATGGAGAAAAACCAACTGTTCATTTGTATGAGCATAAAGAAGCTTTAGTAGATAAAATAGTTCAATTAGCAAAGGGTTTACAGGATGAAGATTTTCACTCTATTGCTATCATTGGCAAAACAGAAGCAGAGTGTAAGACTATATTCAAAGAAATGCAAAACAGAAAAATTCCAAATGTTCAATTCTTACGAGAAAATGAAGAGTTAGAAAAAAATTATTTGATCATTGTATCAAGCTATCTTTCAAAGGGATTAGAATTTGATGCAGTATTTCTTTTCACCCTAAGCGAGAGTTTTACACAAGAAGAAATAGATTTAAAGCTATTATATGTAGCAATGACAAGACCAATGCACCGACTTCATTTATTTACTAGGGAAAAATCAGATTTATTATTGGATAAAGTGGATGAGCAGCATTATACAGTAGAGATAAACAGATAGAATTAAAGGGAGGAAGGTATGAATAAACAAACACATATCAACGATCATTACTGGCAAGTGGGCTGTAAAGTGATAACGGTTAGTGATACAAGAACAACCGAAACCGATAAGAGTGGCAAACTGATGATTGAATTATTAGAACAAGATAATCACTCAATAGAAGACTACATTATTATTAATGATGATAAACAACGAATTCAACAGGAAATAGTTAAAGGAGTACAATCAGAGAAAATTGATTGTATCCTTCTCAACGGAGGTACGGGCATTTCTCCAAGAGATGTGACAGTTGAAGCGATAAAGCCACTTCTGACAAAAGAATTGTATGGATTTGGAGAACTTTTTCGCATGCTAAGCTACACAGAAGATATCGGCTCTAGTGCCATTTTATCAAGAGCAATTGCTGGTACCATCCATAATAAGGTCGTTTTTTCAACTCCCGGATCAACTGGGGCAGTACGCCTTGCGATGAAGAAGCTAGTTCTTCCAGAATTAAGCCATGTAGTAAGTGAATTGCATAAGTAATGGATGAGTAAGGTTAGCAACCTCTTATATAAGAGGTTGCTGACCTTTTTTTGTTTGAATAAAGATATATCTTTCATTGTAAATAAAAGTATCTATACTTCTAATGAGAAAATGTATAAATTCATGCATAAATTATAGACTTCGAGATAGAAGGATTTAAAATGATTTAGCTGTACAATGAGATAAATTAGGATGACAAAGAAATGGGTATGTATAAAAATGAAATAATTTATATTTTTATAAAAATTCTATTGAAATTATTAGAAAAAGTTGTTAAAGTGATACATATAGTTTTTGAATAAAAATATAAATAAATGAATATTTATTCGCATATAGGAGGAATTAGGTAATGGCAAATCCAAAAGTTGTTTTAGCATATTCAGGTGGATTAGATACATCTGTCGCAATAAAGTGGTTACAAGATCAAGGTTATGATGTAGTAGCTTGCTGCTTAGATGTTGGGGAAGGAAAAGATTTAAACTTTATTCAACAAAAAGCATTGTCAGTTGGGGCTGTTCAATCTTATGTAATTGATGCAAAAGAAGAATTCGCACAGGATTTTGCACTTACTGCTATGCAGGCACATACCCTTTATGAAGGGAAATATCCACTAGTTTCTGCATTATCAAGACCTTTAATATCGAAAAAATTAGTAGAAGTGGCCGAAAAGGAAAATGCTGTCGCAGTCGCACATGGATGTACGGGAAAAGGAAATGACCAAGTGCGTTTTGAAGTATCGATTCAAGCATTAAACCCAAATTTAAAAGTACTAGCCCCTGTTCGTGAATGGGGATGGTCTCGTGAAGAAGAAATTGCCTATGCAAAAGATAAAAATATTCCGATACCTGTTAACTTAGATAGTCCATTTTCTATTGACCAAAATCTATGGGGAAGAAGCAATGAATGTGGTATTCTAGAAGATCCTTGGGCTGCTCCTCCAGAAGAGGCATATGATTTAACGGTTAGTCTTGAAAATGCACCTAATCAAGCAGATGTTATTGAAATTGAATTTAAAGAAGGTGTTCCAGTTAGCATTGATGGCATCTCTTATTCCCTTTCTGAGCTAATCCTTCAGCTTAACAAAATTGCTGGAAAACATGGTGTTGGTAGAATAGATCATGTAGAAAATAGATTAGTAGGAATTAAATCTAGAGAAGTGTATGAATGTCCAGGTGCTTTGACACTTATTAAAGCACATAAAGAATTAGAGGATATCACACTTGTCAAAGAAGTAGCGCATTTTAAACCAGTAATTGAAAAGAAAATTACAGAAGTTATTTATGAAGGACTTTGGTTCTCTCCAATAACAAAAGCTTTACAAGCGTTCTTGCAAGAAACACAGAAAAATGTTACGGGAACTGTTCGTGTGAAATTATTTAAAGGACATGCGATAGTAGAAGGAAGAAAATCACCTAATTCTTTATATGATGAAAAACTTGCTACGTATACTTCAGACGATGAGTTTGATCATGCAGCAGCAGTAGGTTTCATTAAACTTTGGGGACTTCCAACAAAGGTTCAAAGCATTGTGGAAAATGGCAAGAAGGTGACTGTGTGAAGAAATTATGGGGAGGCAGATTTACAAAATCTGCGGAGGAATGGGTGGATGAATTTGGTGCCTCCATTTCCTTTGATCAAGAACTAGTATTAGAAGATATCGAAGGGAGCATAGCCCATGTGGCTATGCTCTCTAAAACAGGAATATTGCCTGTTGAAGATGCGGAAAAAATTAAAGATGGTTTGCTAACACTAAAAAAACAAGCAGAAAATGATGAATTAACGTTTTCTGTAAAACTAGAAGATATTCATCTTAATTTAGAAAGTCAGTTAACGGATTTAATTGGTCCTGTTGGTGGAAAGCTACATACTGGAAGAAGTAGAAATGACCAGGTAGCTACAGATATGCATCTTTATTTACGAAGACAAGTGAAATTAATCATTCAATTATTAAATGAATTGCAGGTTGCTCTTTTAGAAAAGGCAGAAAATCACATCGAAACAGTAATGCCTGGCTATACACATCTTCAACGTGCACAGCCTATTTCTTTTGCACATCATTTAATGGCGTATTTTTGGATGTTTGAAAGAGATAAACAAAGATATCAGGAAAATTTGGCAAGAATCAATCTGTCTCCACTAGGTGCAGGTGCTCTAGCAGGAACAACTTTTCCTATTGATCGTGTATATAGTGCTGATTTACTTGGATTTGATTCCATTTATGAAAATAGCATGGATGCAGTAAGTGATCGTGATTTTATCCTAGAATTTCTGTCAACTAGCTCTATTTTAATGATGCATCTTTCCCGTTTTAGTGAAGAAATTATCCTTTGGTCTTCTCAAGAATTTAAATTTATTGAATTGGACGATAGTTTTTCGACGGGAAGTAGTATCATGCCGCAAAAGAAAAATCCGGATATGGCCGAATTAATCAGAGGAAAAACGGGACGGGTTTATGGTAACTTAATGGGATTATTAACTGTACTGAAAGGACTACCTCTTTCCTATAATAAAGACATGCAGGAAGACAAAGAGGGAATGTTTGATACAGTAAAAACAGTTGTCGGCTCGTTGCGTATTTTTGCAGGGATGATTCAAACAATGAAGGTTAATGAACAAGGAATGGAAAAGGCAACAAAAAATGACTTTTCGAATGCAACGGAACTAGCTGATTATTTATCAGATAAAGGGATGCCATTTAGAGAAGCACATGAAGTAGTGGGAAAATTGGTTTTGTATTGTGTGAATAAAAATTGCTATTTACAGGATTTAAGTATAAATGAGTTAAAAGAGGCAAGCAGCTTATTTGAAGATGATATTTACCATGTCCTAAATCCAAGAACAGCAGTAGAAAGACGAAATAGTGCGGGAGGAACTGGATTTAAACAAATCGAGAAAGCAATCGAAAAGGCAAAGCTTTGCATTTTAGAAAAAGAAGAAGTGAAGTAATAATTTGTTTGCAAAGTGAAAAGAATATTCTATTTGAATGCAACTTTGCAATCGAATAGAATATTCCTTTTTACCGTTCGAAAGGATATGCATTTTAAAGGATATTTGACGTTTAGTGTAAATACCTGTGAGCTGAGCGATGGTGCCTCTTGCCACAATCCATTCCCTATAATAAGTATCCTTATCTTTTCTCTTGATTGCTGTATGCTAGAAAGGGGCCGTATAGCCCTGTGCATTTGCTATTATACTTAATTTTTCACTTAACTATTTCGCACAATTAGCACATCACAAGGTGCGTTTCTTGTTATTCCTTCCGAAACACTTCCAATGATAAATCTCTCAACTGCATTTAATCCAGTTGCTCCACAAACAATTAAATCTGCTTCGTATTTTTTTGCAACCTCTCGTGGAACTACTGCTCTTGGTGATCCGAATTCAATTGCTTTTACTACATGTTGTATTCCTTCAGCTGTTGCTTCGGTTACATATTTATCTAATAACTCATTTGCGAATTCATCTGATTTCGCTGCAATGGACTGATCATATGCAGCCACTGTTGCGAACGATCTTGTATCAATAACGTGAGCAATGACAAGCCTAGAGTTATTTTCTTTCGCGATTGAAATCGCTTTCTTCATTGCTTTGTCTGCTTCTTCTGAACCATCTACTGCCACAATAATGTTTTGATAGTTTACGTTCATAAGCGTTCACTCCTTTATTTAATCTACTTCTATTATATACCCATTTCATGCATAAGTTTAACTTTTCAATCAGATAATAGATAAGAAATTAAGGAAAGAAGGAATAGAAAATGGATAAACTAAACGGAAGTACCAACCATGATTTTCAATTTGATGAAAAAGGAAGAGAAGAAGTAACCGCACAAGTAATGGAATCCTATAATGATGGTGCTATTGATGCTTTCTTGGATCCTGAAAAGAAACAGAGTCGAAAGTGAACTTTCATAGTGAGTGAAAGAACAAATAGACTGAACAAATGGTGTTCAGTCTATTTTATTGCTAGGTGTAATTTCCTTCGATTAATCAGATTTAATGGAGCAGTAGAAATTGCACAGATTTAATCAAGGGTATGGATTCTATTATTAATAATATCTTGGGAATTGGTAAGGATGTTGATAAGTTGGCTGGGGAGGATAAGTGTGAGCTGGGTAATTGTCCCTTTGACTACTTCTGTTAATCGATGGACCGAGAATGGTTGTTTGATTAATAGGCGAGATAGTAGATTTCCATTTATTTACGTCCATGGAATAAGTATGAGCCATTATTTCGGGTGGTGTTAGACGAAGTAAATCAGAGCCAAAGATAGCTTCAGGTGTAGGTGCGTCAAATATAGCTAAAAGATGAGTATTATTTGTATTCGCTATCTCATAATGCCACCATCCTTGAGGAACATTCGCGACTTGACCTGCTGTAATTGTATAGTTTTGGATTTCCTTCGAAAATGGATTTAATAGCGACACCGTTGCAGAACCAGAAATACAATAAACGAGTTCAGCAGCATTTTGATGTACATGTGGTTCCACTACTATATCTTTACTTAAATAAATATCTAGTAATGATACATTTTCCAATGAATTTAATTGTTGCTCTCCTAAGACATTAATATAGTTGTAATTATCTCTTTTAAAAAAATTGCTCTTATTTACATCATAAGTAAATGATGTTTTTGGATCTGTATAATCCATATATTTCACCATTCTATTTACCCTTCTTCCCCTTAAAGTCTAGGTATTTTATGATGTATTTTTTAAATAAGTGCAAGTACCGCATCTAAATGGAGACAGATTATAGAAAATTCGTATGATAGAAGAGTAACGATGAAATAGAATGAAAGGTAAAGAAGGGTGTTCCATAAGGAAATAATTAGCTATTCCTTATGGAACATGAAGGTTTGTTATAGCTTATGAGATTACTTGAAGCTCTTTAGGAAATTTCGTTAATATTTCCACAACTTCTTTTGTAACGTAGACATCATCCTCAATTCGAACTCCTGCAACATTAGGAACGTAAATTCCAGGTTCAATTGTATAAACCATGCCTTCTTGTAGTAACAAGGGATTTGTTTCCGTTAAGGAAGGGAATTCATGAACACTAATACCTAATCCGTGACCTAAACGATGTGGGAAAAATTCTCCGTACCCTGCATTTCTAATTGTGTTACGTGCAACTTGGTCAATGGTTGCACATGAAACTCCAGCCTTAGATACTTCAATTGCGGCAAGCTGTGCTTTTAAAACTGTGTCATAGATGTCCTTTTGTTTTTCGCTAATATCTCCATATGCAACAGTTCTAGTAATGTCTGAACAGTAACCATCCACAACTACCCCTAAGTCAAATAAAACTAAATCCCCTTTTTTTATTTGAGTTTCTCCAGGATTACCGTGAGGAGAAGCACCATTTATACCGGTAAGTACCATAGTAGAAAAGGACATTTTGCCGATCCCCTTTTTCTTTAATTCATATTCAATACTTGCGAGAATCTCCATCTCTGATTTACCTTCCGCAATTTCATTACAGCCAACTTCTATAGCATAATCCGCCCATTTACAAGCTTCTTTTATTTTTGCTAGTTCATCAGCAGTTTTAATCATACGTAAGGTATTAATTTTTTCTTCGGCAGAAACATATGATTGGATAGTAGGGAAAGAAGTCTGCAGTGCGTGATATCTAGCAACATTCATATGATCCATCTCAAGAGCTACTTTATTTCTACTGCTTGTTCGAGCTTCAACCATAGTTTGAATGGTTTCCCAAGGATTGTCGGTATCACTATATCCGATGATGTCATGATCCCAACCAGCGTTTTTCGCATCATTTTTTTCCATAGAAGGACAAACCAATATGGGATCTTTTTCTGGGAACACAATCAAAGCCAATAATCTTTCATGTGGGTCACTATAAAATCCGCTAAAATAAAAAATATTATCTGTTGATGTGAGAAAAGTGAAATCAATTTCTTCTTGCTTCATCCAATTCGCTAAAGACTCTAATTTTTGTTCCAATTAAACCAACCTCCGTGTTTCTTAAAAAATATAGGATTCGTTATTCTTACGTTTTATCCGTAGGACTAGGTGAATGCATTCCTTATCTTATAAGAGTAACAACTAAAATCAAGCATGTAAATATTGAGCTTCCCTAAATTTTTTCAGATCGTTATGCTAATTATTGTTAGTATAATAATTTGCTGATTTTTAAATACTTTTTTAACCCTTGTCCGCATAGTATGGAAACAAGGAGGTTTTACGACTATGAATAAAAATAGATATTTATTATGTATCTTATTGTGTGGAGTCTTTTTATACTATGGCATGCCAAGACTTTCCCCATTTTCCGAAGGAGCAGAAGGAATATTCTCGATTACTTGGCTAGCCTTTGCCTTGATGGTGATAGCAGGAAATTTAACTGCATTACTATATACTCCCAAAAAATCAAGAATAGTGAAAAAATCATCTAAAAAAGTACAGAAAAAGAAAAAAATATATTATTATCAATAAAGTGAAAAAAGCTAGTATGGTGAACCTTCTACTAGCTTTTGCTTTTTATAATAATTGTTGATTAAAGTAAAATCTTTCAATCCACACCATCCCCCCTTTAACTTCCATATATGTTGGAATGTTTTATACCGATTAGTCGAGAAGTCATTGAATACCCTAGTAGTTCACTCTATAATAAAGATATGTAAGCTTTTCAATAGTTGAATGATAATAATTTCAGATAAATAGAAAAAAAGGTATTAAAATGTCTAGTGCAAGTCGTTCTCGTCTAGCCTAAACTTCAAGAAGTTTCCTTTCCTTATCAAAAGAACAGGACTTTTTAAAGGTTAGATTGGATGCAATGCGCTGTTCTTAAAAAGAGGGTGGTAATTTGGCTACAAAACATGAGCAAATATTAAACTATATTGATGAATTACAAGTAGGAGAGAAAATCTCTGTCCGTCAAATCGCAAAAGCATTGAATGTAAGCGAAGGTACTGCTTATCGAGCAATTAAAGAGGCAGAAAATAAAGGATATGTAAGTACAATTGAAAGAGTCGGTACGATTAGAATTGAACGGAAAAAGAAAGAGAATATTGAGAAATTAACATACGCTGAAGTAGTAAATATTGTCGATGGACAAGTTCTTGGCGGAAGAGCTGGTTTACATAAAACATTGAACCGTTTTGTTATCGGAGCGATGAAATTAGATGCAATGATGCGTTACACGGGTGCTGGTAATCTTTTGATTATTGGGAATCGAGTCCGTGCACAGGAGCATGTTTTAAAAGCAGGAGCAGCGGTTTTAATAACGGGCGGATTTGATACAGAGGATCATGTGAAAAGATTAGCAGATGAATTGCAGCTGCCCATTATTTCAACAAGCTATGATACATTTACTGTTGCAGCAATGATAAATCGAGCAATCTATGATCAGCTAATAAAAAAAGAGATTGTTTTAGTGGAAGACATTTTAACGCCACTTAAAGATACAATCTATTTAAAGACAACAGATAATGTTGCATTGTGGCATCAATATAATAAAGACACTTTGCATGGACGCTTTCCAGTAGTTGATCAAAGCTTTAAAGTGCAAGGAATGATTACTTCTAAGGATATTATCGGAAAATCGATGGATATGACTATTGATAAAGTCATGACAAAGCATCCAATGACTGTTAGTGGGAAAACAAGTGTTGCTTCTTGTTCTCATATGATGGTATGGGAAGGTATCGAAGTACTACCTGTTGTAGATGAAGCAAATAAGCTAGAAGGAATCATAAGTCGACAAGATGTATTAAAGGCATTGCAAATGAACCAAAGGCAGCCTCAAATCGGGGAAACAATTGATGATATTGTAACAAAGCATGTATTGTTGGCAAAAGGGAAAAATAAGGGGGAAACTACCTTTTCCTGTGAAGTGACACCGCAAATGACAAATCATTTAGGCACTATCTCATACGGGGTTTTTACAACAATTGTATCAGAAGCAGCGAATAGAATACTAAGAGGTTTTAAAAAAGGGGATTTAGTTGTAGAAAATATGACAATCTATTTTATCAAGCCTGTTCAAATGGATAGTGTTATTGAAATTTCCCCAAAAATTCTAGAAGTTGGACGAAAATTTGGGAAGGTAGATGTGGAAGTATTTAACCATGGGATCCTTGTAGGAAAAGCGATGATGATGTGTCAATTAATTGACCGTCATTAAGGAAGGGAGAAATAAATGAAACAGCAAATACTAGATGCAATTAAAGTGTTTGATACAATCATTATTCATAGACATGTACGTCCAGATCCTGATGCATATGGATCTCAAGGGGGATTAGCTGAAATCATTAAAGCCTCTTTTCCGGAAAAAAACGTGTACACCGTAGGGAAAGAAGAAATCTCATTAAACTTTCTTAGAAGATTAGATGAGATTGATGATAGTACATTTAAAGATGCTTTAGTCATTGTATGTGATACAGCTAATCAAGAAAGAGTTTGTGACCAGCGATATCAAACAGGTAAAATGCTGATTAAGATAGATCATCATCCAAATGATGATGCATATGGGGATATTGCTTGGGTAGAGACTACAGCTAGTTCAACTAGCGAGTTGATTTATGAGCTTTATTTGTTTGGAAAAGATCAAGGATTAAAGATGAGTGATGAAGCTGCTAGGCTTCTTTATGCTGGAATTGTTGGAGATACAGGGAGATTTCTATATCCTAGCACATCAGAAAAAACATTTCATTATGCTGGAGAATTAATCAAGTATTCGTTTTCGCGTACAGATATATATGACCAAATGTACGAACTTGACCCTTCTATTGTAAAGCTGAGTGGATTTGTGCTCCAGAATTTTAATGTTCATGAAAATGGTGTTGCAAGCATGATGATTAACAAGGAGATACTAGATCAATTTCATGCTACTCCAGCACAGGCTTCTTTACTTGTTAGCAGTCTTGGAAGTGTAAAAGGTTTAAAAGCATGGGCCTTTTTCATAGAGGAGTCTGATCAAATACGAGTAAGGCTGCGTTCGAAAGGACCAGTTATTAATGGTATTGCAAAAAAGTATAATGGTGGAGGGCATCCTTTAGCTTCAGGTGCAACAATATATCATTGGGATGAAGTAGGTACAGTAATAAGAGATTTAGAGGAAGTTTGTAAATAAATTTTACTAGTAAAGAGGTGCTGTCTCATTTTTATGGAGCAGCACCTTATTTCAAAAGCTAAGTAAGTGTCGTTTTTTAGTGAACTATCTTCATTTACTTCATGAACGGAACAATTCTTTGGTAAGGAAAGGTTGCTCCTTCTCGTGCTGCTTTTTAATCGGCAAAGGTAACACTTAATTCAACATGAACTGTTGTATAGATAATCAACTCTGTTACTTTAAATTTATAGCGCTTCTTATCAGATTCTACTACTTTGTTTTCGATTGATTTTTTCAGTAATGCCCGACTTTTATATACCATATCAAGGTCTTTGGCAATAATGGTCGATAAATCTTCTTTCATCGCATCTTCCATCTCAAGGGCATTGAATGGCTTAATGTCATATTTTTCTTTATCTGTATTGTTTATTTTTACAACAATGCTTTCAACTGTCAGCTTTTCCTCGGTTGTTTTGTTTTGTGCAGCAAACTCCTCTTGCCAAATTTTCTTCTCTCTTTCTAAATCTTCAATGGTAGCTTTTTGTGTTTTAATTTCTGAACTATATCTTTCCTGCCATACGCCAAAAATAAAGACAAAAATGCACCAACTGATTATCCCGCCGATTACCATCCCGGCAAAAAAACGCTGCACTGCCTGATTTTTATAATATGGTGGAATTCTCATTTTAAATATACTCCTGCGTTATCCATTTTATAATCGTTATTCCAGTATGCGCGCCACCAAAAGCAGAGACAATTAATAAGATTTGCTTAAATAAATCCTTTGTTCCGGCATCATAAATTCCTTTTTCAATTGTATCAATCGCATCAAATGTACCACCAATTGCGGTGACGATTGCCCAGATTTTTATGATTCCAGATACACGGATGATTTCTGTGATGAGTGGTTTTCCTGTTAGAAATGCGGCGAGACCGCCTAAAAGTGCTCCACCTAATATAACGCCTAATGCAATAAAGTAACTTTCAATGAAGGTAGGGAAGAATGGCTGTTGGTTCATATGTTTACCCTCTCTATCTTTTTTAGTTTTGTCCATTGCTAAAAAGACCGCAAAGTTATTAGCAAGGACTAAAGATTGTTTGTCGTATTCATCACGCTTATTAGCAACACTTTTGAAAAATGGTAAAACCGTTATCTAGTATTCTTCTATTCTTATTACTATGGACAAACTATCAGTTTTATGAGTGTTTTTAACAACTTCCTTTTATATGTTTTAAAGGGGGGATGTTTGCATCGTTTTTTGATTATAAATCGTATCCCATTTCCTATAAATGCAATGGGAATATTTCTAAATACTCGGAAAGCTCCATAAAGAGAACATATTTTCTTTTTTTGCTGTGAACAACTATAATGAAAGGAAAAAGGTTTATTTCCCCAAACATTTTTAAGGGGAAAATGATATTTTTAAAAATTATCCTAAAAGGACGGTAACCGAAGATTTTCGGTTGAAATTCGTTCTTTTTAAAGGAATGAGCATAATAATATATTTTCTGTTAATAGGAAATTGAAAAATTTACAAGAAAAGTGGTGAATTTATGTCTTTTGTACATCTTCAGGTTTCTAGCGCATATAGTCTTTTATCTAGTACTCTTTCGATAAAAGAGTTGGTCAGCAATGCTAAATTGCAAGGGTATCATTCCATTGCTTTAACCGATCGAAATGTTATGTATGGTGCAGCTTCTTTCTATAAAGAAGCATGGAAGCAAGGAATAAAACCGATTATTGGACTAACAGTAGATGTAATAAGTGAAAGGGAAAAGGAAAATGCATATCCATTAATCTTATTAGCTAGAAATAGTCTTGGGTTTAAAAATTTATTAAAAATTACCAGTGCCATTCAAACAAAGAATCCACAAGGAATTCCGGTGAAGTGGCTAAAGCATTATGCAAAGGGCTTGATAGCCATTTCCCCAGGATTCGAGGGAGAAATGGAACAAAGTATTCTGAAGGATGATATGGAATCGGCACGAAATACATTATTGTTATGGAAGACTATTTTTGAACGTGGCCAATGCTTCTTATCGATCCAAAGACATGGTTTATCCATAGAGGAAACGTTCAATGAACAATTAAGGAAATTAGCTATCGAAGAAGAAGTGAAGCTTGTAGCAACAAATAATGTACTTTACCTAAAGGAAGAGGATCATTTTGCTTATGAATGCTTAAAGGCAATTAAAAATTCGGAAAAGCTATCAGATTTAGAGCAAAATGAATGGAATTCCAATCAGCATTATTTAAAAAATAAAGAAGAAATGATAGAACTATTTCATGATGTTCCAGAGATTCTTGAGAATACTTGGAATGTAGGAGAATCTTGCCAGATAGAGATGAAAGGTATACTTGCTACCTTGCCTAAATATACTGTACCTACAGGGAAAAACGCACTAAGCTATTTGAAAGAATTATGTCTTGCTGGATTAAATGAAAGATATCCAGAGCCTACTCCAGAACATAGAGCGCGGTTAGAATATGAACTTGGTATAATTGGAAAAATGAATTATAGCGACTATTTTTTAATTGTTTGGGATTTTATGAAGTACGCACGAGAAAATGGTGTTTTAACAGGTCCAGGGAGAGGATCGGCCGCTGGGTCAATCGTTGCCTATGTTTTACATATTACAGATGTAGATCCTATTAAGTATCAATTGCTTTTTGAAAGGTTTCTAAATCCGGAGAGAATTTCCATGCCTGATATCGATATTGATTTTCCGGATAATAAGCGTGAAAAAGTTATTTCATACGTGAAAAATAAATATGGAGAACTTCATGTTGCACAGATTATTACCTTTGGGACATTGGCAGCTAAAGCTGCTTTGCGAGATGTTGGCAGAGCGTTTGGTCTTTCTGTAAAAGAGTTGGATGAACTTTCAAGGATGATTCCATCCAAGTTAGGAATCAATCTTAAACAAAGCTATCAAGAATCAACCAGATTGCAGCAATTTGTTGCATCATCTCCTCGTAATAAAAAACTATTTGATACCGCTTGTAAAATTGAAGGGCTTCCAAGGCATACTTCTACTCATGCTGCTGGCGTAGTGCTTAGTCAGCAACCGCTTGTGGAAATTATTCCGATTCAAAGTGGGCATGAAGATATATACTTAACACAGTATAGCATGGAATATTTAGAAGAACTTGGTTTATTAAAAATGGACTTTCTCGGATTAAGAAATCTTTCTTTCATGGAATCCATTCTTGAAATGATTTACAAAACAACGAAGAAAAAAATTGATATTAGAAAAATACCGATTGATGATTCAGCTGTGTTCAGTCTTCTAAGTAAAGGGGAGACAACTGGGATATTTCAGTTGGAGTCAGAAGGAATGCGCAATGTGTTAAAAAGGCTACAGCCAACTGATTTTGAAGACATAGTAGCCGTTAATGCGCTTTATCGTCCAGGACCTATGGAAAATATTCCTCATTACATCAATAGAAAACATGGCAAAGAGTCGATTAACTATTATCATCCTGATTTAGAAGAAATATTAAGCAGCACATATGGAGTAATTGTTTATCAAGAGCAAATAATGCAAATTGCTTCTAAAATGGCTGGTTTTTCGCTAGGAGAGGCAGATTTGTTAAGACGAGCTGTGAGCAAGAAACAAAAAGATATTTTAGAACAAGAAAAGATTCATTTTGTAAAAGGTGCGGAAAGAAAAGGATATCACGAGAAAACGGCGAATGAAATATATGAGTTAATAGTACGATTTGCTAATTATGGTTTTAATAGGAGCCATGCAGTGGCATATAGTATGATTGCTTATCAGCTTGCTTATTTAAAGGCTAATTATCCCCTATATTTTATGGCTTCGTTACTGACATCGTCTATTGGAAATACAGGGAAAATACTTCAATATATCCAAGAATTAAAACAAATGAATATCGAAGTGGCTCCGCCATCCATTAATAAAAGTAATTACTTTTTCCGAGTCGAAAAGAACAAAATTCGTTATAGTTTAGTTGCGATAAAAGGAATTGGCGGAAACGTAATGAAAGAAATAATAAAGGCAAGAAATCAGAAAAAATTTGAGGATTTATTTGATTTTTGTATTCGTGTTTCTCCAAAGACGATAAATAGAAAAGTGATGGAAATGCTAATCTATTCAGGAAGCTTTGATGAATTTGGCGTAGACCGGGCTACACTGCTTGCTACCGTTGATGTTGCCATTCAGCATGCACAATTAGTACATCCAGAGGATACAGACCAAAATGATTTGTTTAGTGACGACGATTTCTTTTTTAAGCCGAAATATGTAGAAGTGGAGCCACTTAAAGTCGAGGATAAATTAACTTTAGAAAAAGATGCATTGGGTTTTTACTTGTCAGACCACCCTGTATCTATTTATAAACAGTATCAGACTCCTTTACAAACTACTCCCATTAATGAGTTAGAAACAGGGAAGAAACAAAGATGTATTGTATATATTACAGAATTGAATGCAATACGTACAAAAAAAGGCGAACCGATGGCTTTTATACAGTTAAGCGATCAAAGTGGTGACATTCAAGGCGTTATTTTTCCACTTGTCTTTAAAAAATATCATGAACTGCTAAAAATAGGTGATACAGTCTATATGGAAGGGAAATGTGAAGACAGAAATGGAACGAAACAACTAGTTATTCAAATGGTTGAATCGATTGGAACGATAGTCCAATCACTTCCAAAAAAAAATCATAAGCTATTTATTAAAGTGATGAGTGAGAAAAAAATGATTAACCAAAAAGCAAAGCTTCTTACGATTATTAGGAAATATCCAGGAATCACACCTGTTATTATTCATTATGAAGAAACAGGAAAAAATATAATTTTGAGCGAAGAATATAAAATTTCTCCAAGTAAGGAATGTATCGAAGAATTAACTGCACTGCTTGGTACTAATCAAGTTGTCTTAGCCGAATAAAACTTTACAACTTTTCAAAGATAGTATATTGTTTAATAAGCTAACTGGTCAGACCACTTAGTGGAATTTTTTGGGGTTGGATTATTGTACTTATACTTTATTTATTTTCTAATTATATTTGCCCTATTATGGCAAGAAAGAAGTGAGTGATGACATAAGGTGAAAGAATCATCTTTAAAGGAATCCAAATTATATGTGGATATCGTCAATCATTTACGAGAAATGATTGATCAGAATGGTCTTAAGCCGGGGGACAAGCTTCCATCTGAACGGGTATTAAGTGAAACGCTAGGAGCTGGAAGATCGTCTATTAGGGAAGCCTTGAGGGCATTAGAGCTACTTGGACTTATTGAAACAAGAAAAGGGGAAGGAACCTTTCTTCGTGATTTCCAAGGTCATAAACTAGTAGAACTGATCAGTACATTTATCTTGCAGAATGATAAAGCAAAGAAAGATGTTTTGGAGACGAAGAATTATATTCAATTAAACGCTCTATATATTGCGATGGAAAAAATAACAGCAGATGAAATTGAATATTTAAAACAATGGGTGAAAGCGCAAGAACGATCAGAAAGTGAATTTTTCTTTCAGTTAATCAAAATAGCTGATAATTTTTTGGTCCATCGTTTATGGACAATTTTGAATGACTATTACCACTCCTTAACGATTCCTACAAAAAAATGGAGGAGGGAAGATTTCCTCCTTCTTTTAGATGCATTACATGATAAGGATCAAATGAAATTATGGGATGTGTATGGTAGTTACAATAACTTTAAATGAATAATGGTGCATGGAAATGACAGGAATCCGATTCAAATCTAAATTGTTACTTATGGGGAGGTTTCCATATTGATAAAGGGGATATTTTCGAAATCGAAAAAACTTAAATATGCTACATTGCCTTCAGAATTATCGAAAAATGAAGTTCCTGAAGGTATTATGACAAAATGTTCTAATTGTAAGAAAATAATGTATACACGTGAGCTACAGAAGAATTTAAAGGTTTGTTTGAATTGTGGGTATCATTTACCAATGAAAGCATATGAAAGAATGGATAGTATCCTTGATGAAGCAACTTTTATCGAACTAAATGAGGACATGAAAACAGGAAATCCGTTACATTTTCCTGGCTATGAGGATAAGATTGCTGGAGATATTAAGAAAACGAATATGAATGAAGCTGTTGTTACTGGCACTGGCGAAATAAATGGAAATAAAGTAGTAATAGCAGTAATGGATTCTTCTTTCCGAATGGGGAGTATGGGATCGGTAGTTGGAGAAAAAATAACGCTTGCTATTGAAAAGGCAGACGAGCTTTCAGTACCGTTTATCATTTTTACTGCTTCAGGTGGAGCAAGAATGCAAGAAGGCGTATTAAGTTTGATGCAAATGGCTAAAACGAGTACCGCATTAAAACGATTTAGTGATAACGGTGGTTTATATATAACGATTATGACACATCCAACGACAGGAGGAGTTTCTGCAAGTTTCGCCTCGCTTGGAGATTATAATTTTGCTGAACCAGGTGCATTAATTGGTTTTGCAGGACGTCGAATTATTGAGCAAACAATTGGAGAAGAACTTCCTGAGGATTTTCAAACAGCAGAGTTTTTACTAAAGCATGGTCAATTAGATGCAGTCATACCTAGATTAGAGTTAAAAGAAAAGCTTAGCTTAGTGCTGGAAATGCATCAAAATGGTGGTGATTTAGAGTGGTAGGATTAGATTTTGATAAGCCTATAAATGATTTGAAAGATAAAATTAAAGAGTTGAAAGATTTCTCGGAAAATGCAAATGTTGATTTAAGTACAGAAATTGAAAAATTGGAGCTTCGCTTAAAAAAACTTGAAAATGATATCTATGATAATATGAAGCCATGGGATAGGGTTCAGATTGCTAGACATCCAAATAGACCAACGACTCTAGATTATATCTCTCATTTATTTACAGATTTTATCGAGTTGCATGGCGATAGAGGATTTGGAGATGATGAGGCAATTGTAGGCGGAATTGCAAAATATAGAGGTTTGCCTGTAACAATTGTTGGTCATCAAAGAGGGAAGGATACAAAAGAAAATATCCGTAGGAATTTTGGAATGCCCCATCCAGAAGGATATCGAAAAGCGCTTCGTTTGATGAAGCAAGCGGATAAGTTCAATCGTCCCATTATTTGTTTTATTGACACAAAAGGTGCATATCCAGGTAAAGCTGCCGAAGAAAGAGGACAAAGTGAAGCCATTGCAAAAAATTTATTTGAAATGGCATCCATGCAAGTTCCAATTGTTTGTATCGTAATTGGGGAAGGTGGTAGTGGTGGAGCATTAGCTCTTGGTGTTGGTAACCATATCCATATGCTGGAGAATTCTACTTACTCGGTTATTACTCCTGAGGGTGCAGCATCTATTTTATGGAAAGATGCTGGACAGGCAAAACAAGCTGCCGAAAAAATGAAGATTACAGCTCCAGACTTAAAAGGATTAGGTATTATCGATTCGATTATAAGAGAAGTCAAAGGTGGAGCACATCATGATATAAAAGAACAAGCAGTGCAAATCGATGAGGTTTTATATGCATCTCTGAAAGAATTAAAAGCGATGACAAAGGAAGAACTTGTGAATCATCGTTATAATAAGTTTAAAAATATCGGAGCATATAAAAATAGTTAAAACGCTAATAACAAGCATTAAGACTGTAGACATAGATAAAAACTGTCTACAGTCTTTTTGATGAAACTATAGGAGTAACTATTTAGAATTTACGCTTTCAGTTGTATGTAGGGTAAAACTAGTGAATGCTAGACATAATTTTACAATAAACTAAGAAAACATATACATAAAAAAAAGTGAAATGTGTATGATAAAACTGTTTAAATGATTTTGTTCTTATGGTTTAAAGTGATAGAAATAGGGAAAGATCAAAAATACGTATTATTATAAAACGATTTCAATTTGCTGATTATTCCGTCTTTTATTTTTTTCATAGTTTAAGTTGAGATGCGCGATTCTTCATGATATGGTAGTATTGTTTAATGGAGAATTGGATACAAATATCGGGAATTAATAGAGGATAAACAATTTCTAGATTAATTTACAAAAGTTAGCATTACATAAAATTATATATGTAAATTTTGTGAAAAATGTTGCAGACAGATAATTTGTTATATAATAGTATATGTATGTTATGCTACATAATTTATTTGTTAAGAAATTATGAGGTGAGGAAATGACAGTTAAAAGAATTGGTGTATTAACAAGTGGCGGTGACGCACCTGGAATGAACGCTGCCGTTAGAGCAGTAGTTCGTAAAGCGATTTTTCATGGAGTAGAAGTATATGGAGTTATTGGTGGTTATGCGGGACTAATTAGCGGCAACTTCAGAAAGTTAGAAGTTGGTTCTGTTGGCGATATAATTCATCGTGGTGGAACATTCCTTTTTTCTGCACGTTGTGAAGAATTCAAAACAAAAGAAGGACAACAAAAAGGAATTGAGCAATTAAAAAAACATAATATTGATGGTCTTGTTGTTATTGGCGGAGACGGATCTTATATGGGTGCGAAGGCGCTTACAGAACAAGGTTATCCTTGTGTGGGCGTTCCTGGTACAATTGATAACGATATACCTGGAACAGAATTTACCATTGGCTTTGATACAGCACTAAACACAGTTATTGATGCAATTGATAAAATCCGTGATACTGCAACTTCTCATGAAAGAACATTTATTATTGAAGTTATGGGGAGAAATGCTGGCGATATCGCATTATGGGCTGGTTTAGCTGGTGGTGCTGAAACAATTCTTATCCCTGAAGAAGGCTTTAATTTAGAAGAGATTGTTGGCAGATTGAAAAAAGGGCAAGAACGCGGCAAAAAACATAGTATTCTTGTCGTTGCTGAGGGTGTTGCAAGTGGTGTTGAAATTGGTAAATTAATTGAAGAAAATACCGATTTCGATACACGTGTATCTGTGTTAGGTCATATGCAGCGTGGTGGTTCCCCTACTGCTCAAGACCGTGTATTAGCGAGCCGCCTAGGTGCTTATGCAGTTGAGCTTCTTGTAGAAGGTAAAGGTGGTCGAGCTGTAGGTATCGAGAAAAATCAACTTGTTGATTATGATATCATTGAAGCTTTAGCGCGTAAACATACGATTGATAGTAATTTATATCACTTATCAAAGGAATTATCTATTTAATAAATCGATAGGAATTTATGATTATCTCGTCTATTTAATTGTACAGATAACTCATAAATTCCTAAAATGCTGTGAAATTAGCTATTATTTTTTTACTATTATTTATCGGAGGTAATTATTAATGCGTAAAACAAAGATTGTATGTACTATTGGTCCTGCAAGTGAAAGCGTGGAAAAATTAACGCAATTAATGGAAGCTGGAATGAATGTTGCTCGCCTTAACTTTTCTCATGGAGATTTTGAAGAGCATGGTGCTAGAATAAAAAATATTCGTGAAGCAGCAGAGATTACTGGAAACAATATTGCGATTCTTTTAGATACGAAAGGTCCAGAAATCAGAACAAATAACATGAAAGACGGCGCAATTGAATTAGTTGCTGGAAATGATATCATCGTTTCTATGACAGAAGTGGAAGGTACTACAGAAAAGTTCTCTGTTACTTATGTAGGATTAATTGATGATGTTGAACCAGGTAGCAAAATTTTATTGGATGACGGCTTAATTGGTCTAGAAGTAACGAAAATAGATAAATCAGCTGGTGAAATACATACAAAAATCTTAAATTCAGGAACATTAAAAAACAAAAAAGGTGTTAACGTTCCTGGGGTAGCTGTAAAGCTTCCTGGTATGACTGAAAAAGATGCAAATGATATTCGTTTTGGTATTGAACAAGGAATTGATTTTATCGCAGCATCTTTTGTACGCCGTGCATCTGATGTTTTAGAAATTAAACAATTATTAGAAGATAACAACGCTTCTCATATCCATATTATTCCAAAGATTGAAAACCAAGAAGGTGTGGATAATATTGATGAAATTTTAGAGGTTTCTGATGGATTAATGGTTGCTCGTGGTGATTTAGGAGTAGAAATCCCTGCTGAGGAAGTACCATTAGTACAAAAATTATTAATTAAAAAATGTAATACTTTAGGAAAACCTGTTATTACTGCAACACAAATGTTAGATTCTATGCAACGTAATCCACGTCCTACTCGCGCAGAAGCAAGTGACGTAGCAAATGCAATCTTTGATGGCACAGATGCAATTATGCTATCAGGTGAAACAGCTGCAGGATCCTATCCAGTAGAAGCTGTACAAACAATGAATAATATTGCTTCAAGAGCAGAAGAAGCATTAAATTATAAAGAAATATTATCTAAACGCAGCAAAGATTCTGAGCATTCCATTACTGATTCAATCGGACAATCTGTTGCCCATACAGCATTAAATTTAGAAGTAAAAGCAGTAATTACACCAACTGGTAGCGGTCACACTGCAAGAATGATTTCTAAATACCGTCCAGAAGCTCCAATTGTCGCTGTGACATATGATGCAAGTATTCAAAGACAATTAGCGCTAGTTTGGGGAGTATATCCACGCCTAAGCCAAAAATCAGAATCAACAGATGAAATGCTAGATGTAGCAGTTCAAGAAGGTGTTAACAGCTCTATTGTTACACATGGTGATTTAGTAGTTATTACAGCAGGTCTTCCTGTTGGAGAAGCAGGTACAACAAACATCATGAAAATTCATGTAATTGGAGATGTACTTGCTAAAGGACAAGGAATTGGCCGTAAGACAGCATTTGGTAAAGCTGTAATCGCTACTAGTGCTAAAGAAGCACTAGATAAAGTTAAATTTGGTTCAATTCTTGTGACAAATGCAACGGATCGGGATATGGTACCTGCATTAGAAAAATGTAGTGCGGTAATTGTTGAAGAAGGCGGCTTAACAAGCCATGCAGCTGTTGTAGGTTTAAACATTGGGATTCCTGTTATCGTTGGAGTAGAAAACGCAACAAGTATCTTAAAAGATGGACTAGATATTACTGTTGATTCCCGTAGCGGTTATGTTTATAGCGGACATGCTAGCGTACTATAAAAAATGATTAAAAGAAGAATATCCTTGCTATAAGGCAAGGGATATTCTTCTTTTTTTAGTTAGAAAAGGTTAAGCTATATGATGATAGCCACGATAGTAGTTAGAAAGAAAAAGTAGTGTTCAAGGAAAGGAAGAAAGCTACATTGGCAACGGAAATGAAAAATAGCTTTTCATAATATTCACCGAAAAATGGAAACAGAGCACCTCCAAGCCCCCTCCGCCAAACCACCTATAAAAATAATGCTAATGATAAATTAAAAGATATTACCATAAATAAACAGTAGGACGAAAGGCGGTCTACTATCACCAGCAAAGGAATAAAGGTATAATATAAGTAGGTAGACAAGAGAAGGGCGGTGACAATTTTTGCGAAATTTTTTCATTAGCTTGCTACTATTGCCAATAATAGAGCTTATAATCTTTCTCTTAGCAGGGAATTTAATTGGAATACCAGAAACTTTATTTGTTGTAATAGGAACAGGAATTCTTGGAGCTATGTTATTAAAGAAACAGGGATTAAAGGCAATTCGTAATGTGCAGGTTCAATTAAATCAAGGAATCGTGCCTGGAGACGCTATACTAGATAGCTTTTGCGTTTTAATTGGGGGATTACTATTACTTTTCCCTGGATTCTTAACAGATATTGTAGGAGCTATTATGTTAATTCCTCCTACAAGAAGAAGCGTAAAGCTACTCTTAATGAGGGGCATACAAAGAAAGTTGCAAAAGAAAAATAGAGTAACAATTATTCAATAAGTATAGACAAAAAGGAATAAATAATGATATATAGTAATAAAGAAAGAGTCTGAACTTCTTACAAAAGAGGTACTGTCAATATTTTTGTGTAAATGACTTTTCAACTTCTCAAGGTAGATGATCACCTTCGTATTCAAATAGATTTGTTCGAAGTGTTGA
>NZ_JBQHVO010000045.1:0-44133 GCF_052064465.1 Niallia sp. HCP3S3_B10
AGAAAATGTTCAATCTTATAAAAAGATAGAAAACTCTCACCTGCATTTTAGAAAAACGTGCATCTTTTAAAGTGCTATGAATATTTCAGGTTATAGTTTCTTCAAAAAAAATAGGGGTGAAGACTAGTGAAATTATTTGGTGTAGATGTAGGAGGAACTTTCACAGATGTAATTTTCAATGACACAGATAAACAAACTACAGTGATTCATAAAGTTCCAACTACGTTGGAAGATCCGTCGACAGGAGTGGTTCAAGGTATTCTTGATCTATGTGAACGCTATTTTATCGACAAAGCTGAAATTAATCATGTGTTTCATGGGACGACTATTGCAACTAATGCTGTACTAGAATACGATGGGGCTAAAACAGGGATGATTACGACCAAAGGATATAGAGATATTATTCATATAGGTAGGCACCAACGCCCCCAAAATTATTCCATTATGCAGGAAATCCCATGGCAAGATAAGCCCTTGGTACAGCGAAGACATAGGGTGGCGATAGCTGAAAGAATGGGGCCAACTAAGAACGAAGTCATAGTTGCATTAGAGGAAGAAGAAGTACGGAAAGCTGTTAATGATTTAAAAGAAAATGGAGTAGATTCGATTATTGTTAATTTTCTATTTTCCTATATTAACCCTCAGCATGAGCGAAGAGTAAAAGAAATAATTAAGGAGGAATATCCAGAAGCATTTATAACGATATCTTCTGATGTTTCCCCTCAGTTTCGAGAATTTGAACGGTTTACAACTTCCTCTCTGAATGGCTTTATTGGTCCAAAAGTAAAGAATTATATTCAGAATCTAGAAGTACGATTAAAAGAATCTGGCATACCAGCTGAGCTACATATTATGTGTTCAAATGGCGGTGTCGCAACCCCTCATACAGTTTCAGAAAAACCTGTAAATACTTTATTATCCGGCCCAGCAGCTGGAATCTTAGGAGGAGTATGGTCAGGGCAGGTAACGAAAAGAAATAAAATAATTACTTTTGATGTAGGAGGCACAAGTGCTGATATAGGCATCATTAAAGATAATACGTATAGCGAATCATCGGCACGAGATACTTGGATTGCAGGGTATCCGGTGATGGTTCCAATGATTGATATACACACGATTGGAGCTGGTGGAGGAAGTATTGCGTTTATTGATGAAGGTGGTGCATTTAAAGTTGGACCCCGGAGTGCAGGCTCACGTCCAGGACCAGCATGTTATGGTCATGGAGGAATAAAGCCAACTGTTAGTGATGCCAATGTTGTTTTAGGAAGAATAGATGAGGAGAATTTTCTCGGCGGTGAAATGCCAATTTATAAAAATGCTGCATATCAAGTAATTGATGAGTTGGCAGTAAAACTTCATTTAAGTAGAGAACGCACAGCCGAAGGAATTCTTCAAATAATGAATAACAATATGGCTAATGCTATTCGAGAAAAAACGGTCCAAAAAGGGGAAGACCCAAGAGAGTTTTCTTTAGTGGCATTTGGGGGAGCAGGCCCTCTTCATGCAGTAGATGTTGCCAAAATTTTAAATATACCAGAAGTGATTGTTCCGCTATATCCAGGAATTAACTCAGCAACTGGTTTATTAACAACGGATTTAAAATATGACGTTATTAAAACAGAATTTATGCTGAGCTCAGAGGTAGATTATTCAGTTCTTAATCAAGATTTTGGTTCACTAGAGCAAGAATTAACAAGAAGATTAATAGAAGATGGAGTTTCGGAAAATCAAATTACGATTTCACGGAGTGTTGACTGCCGTTATGTTGGTCAAGGATATGAACTTCGAGTTGAATTCCCTATTGGTTTAATAGATGAGCAAACAATTGAAACAGTGATAAAGGAGTTTCATAGAAATCATAAATTAGAATATGGCCATAGCTTCCTTGATATCCCAATTGAAATTGTCAATATTCGCGTGACTGGGTTTGGTTCCATGCCTAAGATTAAAAAACAAAAAATAGACCATCTTTATACATTAGATGATGCGCTTCTAAAAATAGGTGAAACGATTTTTAATATCGATGGAAAATTGGAAAAAGTAGAAACCAAATTTTATCAACGAGACCAAATACCTATTGGAGTAGAATTTCAAGGACCATGTATTGTTTTACAAAAGGATACGACAACAGTTATTCCTCCGAATTGCACAGCGGTTATTGAAGAATTTGGAAATATGATTATTAAGGTGGGTGTTTAAATTATGCAGGATGCGAAAATAGTGGTAAAAAAAATAGATCCAATAACAGTGCAAGTTGTACTAGGTGCTTTAGAAAATGTTGCTGTTGAGATGGGACATAAGCTTGCTCGTATGTCCTATTCCAGTATCATCAGAGAGTCAGAAGATTTTGGATGTGCTTTAGTTGATATTCATGGCAATCAATTATGTGAATCATCTCATAGTACCCCTCTTCAATCTGGTCCAATTCCAGGTTATGTGAAAGGAATTCGAGAAATTATGGAAGAAAGAGATGATACCTTCAGCAGTGGAGATATCATTATGCATAATTCACCTTATCATGGAGCTTCTCATGGACCAGATATTGGGATTTGTATTCCTGTTTTCTATCAAGAAGAACTTATAGGATTTTCAGTTACAACAGCACATCATTTAGATATAGGGGCTTCCACTCCAGGTAGCTGTGGAATTGTCGATGCGGTTGACGCATATGCCGAAGGATTGCAATTTAAAGCAATCAAAGTATACGAAAAAGGTATTAAAAATCGGTATGTTTGGGATATGTTAATGGATAATATTCGTGCACCAAAGATGGTTGTAGGAGACATAGAAGCTCAGATAGCCTCTGCAAAAATAGGAGCAGCAAGATATGTTGAATTGATAGAGAAATTTGGGGAAGAAACCATTTATGCAGCAAGTGATGAATTAATGAATTATTCAGAAAATATGATGAGAGATGCAATTTCTAAATTACCAGATGGCGAATACAAAGCAGAAGGTTTTTTAGATGGATATTTGGATAGTAGTGATCTGGACAAAAAAGATTTAAAAATATGTGTAAACGTAAAGGTAAGTGGTAGTGAATTAACAGTTGATCTAACAGGAACTTCTCCTCAAGTGGCAGACCGACCAATCAATATGCCTTTAGTAGGAACAGTCGATATCGCTGTTTATTTAACATTACGATCCATTTTATTGGATTCAACTATTTATGGTAATTTTTCGCAAAATTCTGGATTATCTAGACCGATTAAGATAATTGCACCAAAAGGTACATTATGTAATCCAATTTTTCCAGCTCCAACAATTGCTCGTTTTACTTCAGGAAATATGATAGCAGATACTTTAATGAAAGCATTAGCACAAATTGTCCCCCAACAAGTTAGTGCAGGTATTGGAAATCTTCAGGTAGTTGCCTTTAGTGGGATAGCTAATGAGGATAACTATTGGGTTTATATGGACATTATGGAAGGAAGCTATGGTGGGCGTTATGGTAAAGATGGAATGGACGCTGTAGATACTTTATATGCAAATACGAGAAATAATCCAATTGAAGATATTGAAACCCATTATCCTTTAAGAGTTAATCGCTACGAATTAAGAGACACAGGATGTGCTCCAGGAAAATGGAGAGGTGGAATTGGGTCAATCCGTGAAATCACATTTCTTGAAGATGGAAGTTTCTCTGTTGAAGCAGATGGACATAAATTTGCTCCGTGGGGTTTTAACGGAGGAGAGGATGGAAGCGTTGGCGGATTATCTATTAAAGATTCAGCGGATAACACGATAAAGTTACCTTCAAAATTGCCGAATCGTTCTGCGAAGGCCGGAAGTACTATTCAATTAGTAGGTCCATGTGGAGGTGGATACGGTAATCCGGTAGAAAGGGATCCAGAAAAAGTGCTAGCAGATTTTCTAGACGGATATATAAGTGCTGATGTGGTCCTAGAAGAATACAAAGTCTACATTACCGAATCAAATACAGTAGATTATGAAAAGACAATGGCACGAAGAAGGAGAGCGCAATAAATATTACTTTATCTAAAAATGAGGAGTGTAGAAATGCAATCGCTAGCTTATGTGAATGCTAACAGAATCTATTCAAGAATTATGGAACTAGGAGAAATAGGCAAGACGAATCAGAATGGAGTACAAAGATTGGCGTTGAGTAAGGAGGAAAAAGAAGCACAAATGCTTGTGAAAAAATGGATGGAGGAGGCAGGTCTTACTGTTTATCATGATCATTTTGGAAACTTTATTGGTCGGAAAGAAGGAGGAAATCCAGATCTCCCTATTGTCATGATAGGTTCTCATATTGATTCAGTAAGAAACGGAGGAAAGTATGACGGAATTATTGGGGTATTGGCGGGGATAGAAATTGCCCAATATATTCATTCAAATAACATCTCTCATGACCATTCAATAGAAGTAGTGGCCTTTTGCGAAGAGGAAGGTTCTCAATTTAATGATGGCTTATTTGGAAGTCGTGGAATGGTTGGAAAGGCAACAGAAGAAGATTTTCAAAAAACAAATGATCATCAAAAAACTAGATATGATGCTTTAAAAGACTTTGGATTTGGAATTGATCCAGCACGTTATAAAGAATCGATTCGAAAGGTCGAAGATTTAAAGCTGTATTTAGAAATGCATATTGAGCAGGGCCCCTACCTAGATGTTCATAATTATCCAGTGGGCATTGTAAAAGGAATAGCAGGTTTGTCTTGGTACACGATTCTTATTGAAGGAACCCCTGGGCATGCAGGAACAGTACCGATGAATTTACGGAATGACCCAATGACAGGAGCAGCTAAAGTTATTCAAGCAATAAATGAAATTTGTCGAAGCCAGCGGGAACAGCAAACAGTTGGAACTATTGGAATTATCCAATCCTTCCCTGGAGGAAGTAATATTATTCCAAAAGCAGTCCAGTTTTCATTGGATTTGCGGGATATTAATCTTACTAGAAAAAAGAAAGTATTTGCTGATATTGAGAAAAAGTTACAAGTGATATGTCAGGAATATGGGTTAACTTATAAAGTCAAAACTAATATTGAAATTGATCCTGTAGCTTGTTCAGAAGAAATTATTGAAGTATTTAATACGATTGGAAAAACCCTTGCTATGGATATACCTCTTATGGTAAGCGGTGCTGGTCATGATGCCATGTTAATGTCTGAGATAACGGATATAGGAATGATTTTTGTTAGATGTAAAAAGGGAATTAGCCATCAGCCTGAGGAAAGTGCAACAAAAGAAGATATTGCAATTGGAACAGAAATAATGCTAAAAGCAGTATTGCAATACATTTAAGCAATGAAAAATTGGGTGGAGACCTCTCTCCCCCTCTTTGTAAATATATGAAAGATGGTGAAAACATGGCAAATAATAGTTCCAGTCTTACACAAAGTTCCAGAAGAGAATCACTAAATCCTATTCCAAATGATAAAAGAATGTTTGGGTTATCTACTTATATAATGATGTGGATTTCCTCAATGGTAGTTATTCAAATTTTTATGGTAGGTCAATCATTCCTACCGCCAGTTGGCAGTCTGAATTTATTTCAGGCTGGAGTAGTCACAGTTATATCCGCATTTTTCCTTTGGATTGTCTTTGTTTTAAATTCTAAACCAGGATTGAAATATGGAATTCCTTTTATTGTTCAGGCGAGGTCAGCATTTGGTTATAACGGTGCTAGAATCGCTTCTCTCATTCGAGTTTTACCTGCAGTATTTTGGTACGGAATTGGTTCATGGATTGGTGCAAGTGCTACGAATTATATAACGGACTTGATATGGGGTTACAGCAATATATGGTTATATTTCATTTTTTTTCAAATTATGCAAACGATTATAGCTTTTTCGGGTATGAATTCCATTAAATGGTTTGATTCTATCCTATCATTTGTTGTACTCGGTTTTCTAATTTATATTGTTATTCAGCTTATAAAAGTTGGAGGATTAAACATGCAAAATAGTTGGGAAAATAATGCTGGTTCTTGGGGAATGCCGTTTTTTGCCGCAATTACTGCGTCAGTGGGAGTACTGATTACAGCAGCTATTAACAATGGGGACCTAAGCAGATATCTTGAAAATAAGTCGAAAAATAACCTAATTGGCCATTTTTTTGGAATAGTTCCCATGTTTATTATAATGATGTTCATTGGAATATTAGCTGCTGCTGCAACAGGAATCTGGGATCCAATTCAAGCGATTGTATCGGTTATTCCAAATCCAATTGTAGCGGTCGCTATGATGGTATTTATTATTATAGCTCAGTTTACAACCAATCTAACGATAAATATCAAACCCCCAGCACTTGTAATCATGGAAATATTTAATATGAGGTGGGGGACAGCGGTAATTTTAGTGGGATTATTAAGTATTGCAACTTTCCCATGGATTTTAGTCTCAAGCTCATCCTTTAATACTTTTATTGCGTTTTATTCCGCTTTTTTAGGACCGTTACTCGGCATTCTCCTAACAGATTACTATATTGTTCATAATCAAAATTATCGCATTGATGATTTATATAAAAAAGATCAAAAGTACAATTGGTTAGGAATTGGTTCCATGCTAATTGGCGGAGTAATTGGAATCTGTTTCCTTTCCATAGCATGGATGGTAAGCATGCCTCTTAGTGCAATTCTTTATTGGGCAGGAACAAGATATATTCCAGGATATAAGATACAACCAAATTCTACTTCTATAGAGAAGGTATAAGGAGATTTTAATGAATAAATGATATAAAGAGCGCATTAAATAAAAAGAGCCTTCAGAGGTATAATCTGAGGGTTCTTTTTATTTAATTTATTAACCTCTCGTGTTTCTCAATGAAGTCACCCCAAAAAAATAAGACAAATTAAATATATCCCCCAAAATTAGTATAATCTCTATAGAATGTATGGATGAAAATATCGCTTACATTTGTTATGGTAAGAATGTAAAGAAAGCGTTTTCTTTGTGATTAGGAAAAGGAGGAGGATAAGAAAGTCCTATTTTTTATTTTATCTGAATGAAAGCCTTTATTAATTTTATTATCTGAAATTTTATATGGGGGTGTAAAAATGAAGAAGATAATATCCGTTTTATCTGTATTTTTAATAGGTTTATTAGTGCTCTCAGGATGCGAATCTGATAAAGAAACATCATCTAATGTGGACGAAAATGGAATAAAGACCTTTACTGCATTTATGGCTGTTCCTGGTAAGGAATTGCCTGATGATAATAGAATGATGAATAAAATTGCTGAAAAAATAGGAGCAAAGGCAGATGTTACCTGGTTAACAGGACAAACAGCTTCTGAACGAATCGGTGTAATGATTGCAGGAGGAGAATATCCTGATTTCATTGATGGTTCAGATGGAACAGCCGCGTTAATTAATGCTGGTGCATTAATTCCATTAGAAGACTATCTAGACGATTATCCAAATATTAAAAATTTGTATACAGATGCTCAATGGAATCAAATTAGAAATGAAGATGGTCATATCTACATTATTCCTCAATTCGGTATCGTCAAAGGGGAAAATATGGCTGTACAACATAATGATGAAGCATTTTGGATCCAAAAACGCATTTTGGAATGGGCTGATTATCCAGAAATAACCACTTTAGATGAATATTTTGACCTTATTGAAAGCTATTTGAAAGAAAATCCTACTTTGGATGATGGACAGAAGAATATTGGCTTTTCTATTTTGTCTGATGATTGGAGATATTTCTGTTTAGAAAACCCACCGCAATTTTTAGCTGGATATCCGAATGATGGAGCTGCCGTTATTGATCCTGTAACAAAGGAAGCAAAAGTTTATGATAAGATCCCTGAAGCAAAAGAATATTACAAAATACTTAGTGAGAAATTTGCGAATGGAATAATTGATCCAGAGACTTTTACGATGTCTTATGACCAATATATTGCAAAAATTTCTTCTGGGCGTGTATTGGGAATGGTTGATCAACATTGGCAATTCCAGGATGCTGAAAATTCACTTAAGTCACAAGGGTTAGAGGATCTTACTTATGTTCCCCTTGATTTAGTTTTAGATGAAAGTGTTACACCACAATATTTTAGCCCACCAACATTAAATGTTGCAAATGGTCTTGGTATTAGCATTAGTAATAAGGATGTGGAAGGCTCGCTGAAGTTCTTAAATGACTTACTTGATCCAGAGGTAATGGTTATGAGAACTTGGGGAGACGAAGGTGTTGATTATGAAGTAGATGATAAAGGAGTATTCTATCGTACAGAAGAGCAACGTAATAACGCAAAAGATCAGAATTATGTAACAAATAATTTTTCTGATTATAATTATTTCCCAACTTACGGTGGAATGATGGAAGACGGAATCAATGCTGTTTCGCCTGGGGAGCAACCAGATGAATTCTATGCCACTTTATCTGATTTGGATAGAAAGATTCTAGATGCTTATGGCTATAAAAAATGGACGGATTTCTTAACACCAGTGGAGGAAAATGCACCTTGGTATCCGATCTATTCAGCAACTAATGGTTGGACTGCAAGCACACCAGAAGGAATTTCAAAAGAAAAAATGACGGAAGTAAAGCAACAGTGGTTACCGAAAGTTATTATGACATCACCAGATAAGTTTGAAAGTGCATGGAATGATTATATGGATGCTTATGATTCTCAAGTAGATGTTAAGGCATATGAAGATGCCTTAACGAAGGAAGTACAGCGAAGAATCGAAGTGGCTGAATCTACTAATTAAGAAATAAAAATATTAGATAACGAATTATTTGGGGATACGGCCTAGAATTTAGGGCGTTTTCCCAAATAATTCGTTTTAATGAAAGGTGTGTGTTAACGTTGCAGCAGGAGAAACCGGTGATGTTAGAATCTGTCGTTCAGCCATCTCCCAAAAAGGTAAGTTCATTAAAAAAACTATTTAAGAAATGTCGAGAACAAAAGGAATTAGTGTTACTGTCTATCCCTTTTGTTATTTATGCATTAATTTTTTATTACGCCCCCCTCAGTGGTTGGTTAATGGCTTTTCAAAATTATCGGCCAGGAAGAGGGATATTGGATCAAGAATGGGTGGGGTTAAGCAACTTTAAATTTCTTTTTTCCGATCCAACATTCATTCATGTAGTTCGTAATACGTTAGCAATGAGTATTATAAACCTTGTGCTAGGATTTGTTTTTTCAATTGGATTTGCCATTCTATTAAATGAAGTAAGAAATAAAACGGTCAAAAAGTTTATGCAAACCGTGTCATATCTTCCTCACTTTTTATCCTGGATTATCGTTACAGGAATTGTAATGGAAGTATTATCTCCTGAAACAGGAATTATCAATCAACTATTATTACTATTTGGAGCTATTGATACACCAATTAACTTTTTTGCAGACCCTAAATACTTCTGGTGGATAGTAGGCTTTGCGAATGTGTGGAAATCAACTGGATGGGGAAGCATCATTTATTTAGCAGCAATGGCATCCATTAATGATGAATTATATGAAGCTGCATCTATTGATGGAGCGAATCGCTTAAGAAAAATTTGGCATGTTACATTGCCAGGTATTAAACCAACTATCTTTATACTCTTATTAATTAATATTGGAAATATATTGAATGCTGGATTTGAAGTTCAATATCTATTAGGAAATGGATTAGTTCAAGGGGTATCGCAAACAATTGATATCTTTGTTTTAAAATATGGAATTAGCTTAAATAACTATTCTTTAGCTACAGCTGCTGGAATATTTAATGGAATAATTAGTCTTACCTTAATCTTTATTGCCAACCATTTAGCGAAAATGGCAGGAGAAGAAAGACTATTTTAAAGGAGGATCGAGAGCGATGAAAAAGGTCTATTATTCTGATGTTCTTTTTGATATACTCAAATGGATTTTTTTACTATTTTTTATTCTTGCAACACTTTACCCAATTTTAAACACGCTAGCAGTGTCCTTTAATGACGGATTAGATTCGATTAAAGGAGGAATTTACCTCTTTCCAAGAGAATTAACACTTGATAACTATATCACTGTATTCCAAAAAGATTCGCTTATTCAAGCTTCTATAATTACTGTTTCCCGAACGGTAATTGCTACCATCGTCCAATTATTTCTAACAGCTCTTTTAGCTTATATTTTAAGTAGAAAGGAATTTGTATTTAGAAAATCTATCACATTGCTTTATATCTTTACCATGTATTTAAATGCAGGTTTGATTCCCAATTATTTATTGATGGGTAAATTAGGATTGTTAAATAGTTTTTGGGTATATATCATCCCAGGAATGATCAGTGCATTTAACATGTTGGTCATCCGTACGTATATTAATGGATTACCAGAGAGTTTGGTAGAATCCGCCAAAATGGATGGGGCATCGCATTTTAGAATATTCATAAGTATTATAATGCCACTGTGTAAACCAGTTTTAGCAACTGTTGCATTATTTATAGCAGTATATCAGTGGAACTCTTGGTTCGATGCCATGTTATATAACGGATTTAATGACAGATTGACCACATTACAATATGAATTAATGAAACTGCTTTCATCTGTGACGAGTCAAGGTGCAAATGTAGATTCTATGAAAAACTCGTCTTCAATGGTTACACCTACATCAATCCGAGCAGCTACAACAATTATTACTGCATTGCCGATTGTCTGTCTTTATCCATTCTTACAAAAGTATTTTATGAGTGGATTAACAATAGGTGGAGTAAAAGAATAATAGTTAAAAATGAAATAGTGGAGGTGACACTACTTGACTATCAGGGAGTGATAGTTCAGTAGATTAGTATGGGAAAAGCGTTTCAAACCGGGGAATATACGAATTTATTTGCAAAATATAGTTATCAGGAACAGGAGATTAATGATCGTTTAGCACTGATTTGGCAAACATTATTTTTTGGAAAAGATGATGAACGTATTTATAATGAGACGGATACCGAGATGGGATACGTTGTGGACACAGGAAATAATGATGTTAGAACAGAAGGTATGTCCTATGCCATGATGCTAAGTGTGCAATTAGATCAAAAGGAAGTATTTGATCGATTATGGAAATGGACGAAAACGTATATGTGGATGGATTCGGGAGTTCATGCAAACTATTTTGCTTGGTCTGTTTCACCCGAAGGAGTAAAAAATGCTTACGGTCCAGCTCCAGATGGAGAGGAATATTTTGCAATGGCTTTATTCTTTGCTTCCCATCGATGGGGAGATGGCAGAGGAATTTTTCAATACTCCGAGCAAGCCAAAGATATTTTACACCATTGTATTCATATTCATAAAGGAGAAAACAATGATGGTTTTCCTATGTGGAATCCTGAAAATAAACTCATTAAATTTATTCCAGAAGTGGAATACTCTGATCCATCCTATCATTTGCCTCACTTTTACGAACTCTTTTCCATCTGGGCAAATGATGAGGACCGCGACTTTTGGAAGGAAGCTGCTGAAGCTAGTAGAAGCTATTTATTAAAGGCGTGCCATCCTGCCACAGGTCTTACAGCAGAGTATGCTGATTATGATGGGAATCCTTATTATGACAGTGAGCATTTTCATTTTTACAGCGATTCGTATCAAGTGGCGGCTAATATTGGTCTTGATTATGAATGGTTTGGGAAAGAGGAAAAGCTAAGAATTTGTGTGGCAAATATCCAAAAGTTCTTTTGTGAAACAGTTAAAGGAGAAGAAGATTATGTCTACGCCATAGATGGAACAAAAGTAGAGCAGAAGGTGTTACATCCTGTAGGGTTATTGGCAACAAATGCTATGGCTTCACTTGCAACAGAGAGGAAATACGACTATGCAAGAGAACGTGTAGAAAAGCTATGGAACACACCCCTTAGAACAGGAAATCGCAGATATTATGATAACTTTCTTTATAGCTTTGCATTTTTAGCGTTAAGTGGAAATTTTAGAATTTGGTAAATTTATATAATAAGAAGGGATGATTAGTAGTGCAAACTTTTCAGAATCCGATTGTAAAAGGATTTTCGCCAGATCCATCTATTTGTGTTGTTGGAGACGATTATTATTTAGTAACTTCTACATTTTCTTATTTTCCAGGTGTTCCCATCTATCATAGTAAGGATCTTGTTAATTGGGAACTGATTGGAAATATCTTAGAGCGAGAATCAAAGCTTCCTTTAGCAGATGTTACGCATTCTCAAGGTATTTTTGCTCCATCCATCAGATACAATAATGGTACTTTCTATATGATAACCACAAATGTCCCAAAAGGTGGTAACTTTATTGTAACTGCCACTGATCCAAGAGGACCTTGGTCAGATCCATATTATTTAGATGGAGCAGAGGGAATCGATCCAAGTTTGTTTTTTGATACGGATGGAAAGTGCTATTACGTGGGAACTAGACCTAATCCTAAAGGAGTTCGCTACAATGGGGATTGGGAGGTATGGCTACAGGAATTAGATCTATCTTCCATGAAATTAGTAGGAGTCAGTACAAAACTTTGGAAAGGCGCATTGCGGGATGCAATTTGGCCAGAAGGACCTCATTTATATAAAAGGAACGGTTATTATTACTTAATGATTGCAGAAGGCGGCACTGGATTTGATCACTGTGTTACGATTGCAAGAAGTAAGAAAGTTGATGGTCCGTATATAGGGAATCCATGTAATCCAATTCTTACCCATAGGCACCTAGGAAGTAATTATCCTGTAAGGAATGTCGGACATGGCGACTTGGTTGAGGCATCTGATGGAAGCTGGTATATGACTTGTCTTGCTAGTCGTGTTTTTGAAGGATATAGCAATTTAGGAAGAGAAACCTTTTTAGCAGAGGTGATTTGGGAAAAAGATTGGCCAGTAGTTAATCCAGGAGTAGGAAGGCTCGAGCAAGAGCAGGAGCACAAACTTCCACTTTCTCCAGTAGAATCGCTAAATCCACAAATTCAATTGGAACAACCTTTAGATAAGCGACTATTATTTTTAAGAAATCCGAATATGGAAAAGTACGCTTTTGATGAAAGAGATGGCTGGTTAAGAATATATGCTTCACAACATACGATTGCTGATATTGCGTCTCCTTCGTATATAGGTGTTAGACAACAATCAATGTGGTATACGCTTACAACTAAGCTTGATTTTGTCCCGCAGCATAATGGAGATGAAGCTGGGCTTGTGATTCTTCAAAATGATCGTTACTCTATTCGCTTTGTAGCGGGGTTATTTGATGGACAAAGAGAATTAAGAGTCATAACAAATTATGACGGGGAAGATAGGCTGGAGGCACGAGTAGTAGAGGACTCTAATAGTCTAATCTTAAACATTAAAGGTGATTGTCAAAATCTACATTTCTATTATTCTAAGGATGGAAAAGATATAGAAGTGGCAAAAAATATAGACGCACACTTCCTAAGCACGGAGATAGCAGGAGGGTTTGTTGGATGTACCATGGGAGTCTATGTTACTAGTAAAGTGGATGTAACAAACAGTTGTTATGCAGACTTTCAATGGTTGAAGCAAGTAAACATGGAAGCGGAATCACAGGAAACAAAAAAAGGTGAAACTGCATGAATAGATTAATGAATGGAATATACATGAGAAGATTGACGAAGATAGCCAATTTATTATATTTAAGCATTCTTTGGGCAGTTTTCTCCTTACCTATCATTACGATTGGAGCATCAACGGCTGCATTGTATTATGCAGCCCATCATGCTGTTAGAGAGGAAGAGGGATATATATTTCCGCAATTTTGGAAAGCGATGAAAAGTAGCTTTAAACAGGCTACTATTACTTGGTTGTTTTTTGCTACTGCTATTTCTGTGTTTTATTACAATAGCCTATTTTTAGGAGCACAGGCAAATGGCAGTATAGTAGCTATAATAGGGCAAACATTTTTTCTTCTTCTTATTCCATTTTTATGTTGTTGTTTTATCTATGCTATTTCCTATATAGCAAGGTTTCACTCCCCATTAAAAATTGTTTGGAAAAATGCAGCTATATTAGCTATTAGCAATTTGCCTAGATCACTATTTTTTTTAATACTATTTGTGATTTTTATATTTAGTATATGGTTATTACCAATCTTAATTGTAATCCTTCCTGCTTTCTTCGCATATAACGTCGGTCGCTATATGGAAAAAATATTTTCTAGCTATTTGCTAGAGAAATAATAAGAGATTGATGCAAAAAAAAGGTAAAAGAAGTGATGATATAACTGAATATCATGGATTCATAGTAAAGATGATTTTTATTGAAAAATCTCTATATTTTAATGGGAAAAGAATGGTAGAATATAGGTTATAGAAAGCGTTTACAATCAAGATGTAAATATAATAGGTGCTATTGTTCATTATTACTTTTGATTGCAATAGATAGTAGCCTTTTTGCTTTGCATGATGTGTGGAGCTTGGTTTGGAAGGATGGGAAAAGAGCTTGCTTGCTTTGCTACTGAATAACATTAAAATAAGTAAAAAGATGTTTTTAATTTATCTATTAGCTGTCGTTATTCCTATCGTTCTTACCAATTTAATCATTATTCATTCCATTCGAGAAAATGAGAATATCCAACAAAATAAATTAATGGAAATTACGATAGAACGGATGAAATATCATCTTAACGAAAGCCTAAATGAGATTACGGAAGTATCGAATTATATTAGTAGAGACATGAAGATTAATGAATTTCTTCAGAAAAAATATAAGGATAATGTAGATTATTATAGTAACTATATATCTCTTATTCAAGAAAATATAATTAATAGTTTTTATGTATCTCAAGCTTTGGAAAGTATAGAAATATATACTACTAATCCAACTATTGTTAACGGTGGGGTTTTTTGGGATTTGCGAGCGGTCGAGAACACGGATTGGTATAAAATATACAAAGAAAATAACCAAAACATGATTTTATATCCTTATTATGAGGAAAATAAGCAGTTCCCTCCAAAGTTAGAATCAAGTCGAACGATTAGTTTTATTAGAGAATTACCAAATGGGAACAATGGATATAAAAGTATTGTAAAAATAAATATTAATTATTATCGATTATTAGCAAATATCAAAAATGAAGATCTAAGTAATACTATTGTAATAGCCTATAAGGATCAGATTATATTTAGCAATCATGGTTCGGAGAATAAGAATGCAATGTTTCGTCCATTAGAATCAAATGAAAAGCCTGCCTTTAATCTATCCGATTCATTTCTAGCGATTAATGATCGGTGGGATATCTATATATCTAACAATCAAACGAATATTTTTGATTTAATTGAAAACAAGAAAACTGTACTCCTTGTGTTAATCATCTTCAATTTTTTGTTTCCCACACTTATTATTTTGCTCATTAATAAATCGTTTCAAGATAGAATTGCTCTCACGGAACAACACTTATTAAAAGTAGAAAAAGGGATATTCGAAAGAATAAATATCAATGAAGGAAAGGATGAAATAGGTGATTTAATACGGAGTTATAATTTCATGGTGGTGAAGATTGATGAATTATTAGGTGAAGTATATAAGAAAGAAAGAGAACAGCAGAAAATAGAGCTAGCCAAAACGAAAGCGGAGTTGAATGCTCTTCAAAGCCAAGTAAACCCACATTTTCTATATAATACACTAGATAGTATTCGCATGAGGAATTTATTAAATGGTGATAAAGAAAGTGCAACTGTTATTAATGAATTAGCACTCCTTTTTAGAAGAATGACGAAATGGAGCGATTCTTATTTTGTTACTGTAGAGGAAGAAATAGCATATGTACAAAGATACTTGAATATTCAAAAATATCGTTTTGTAGATAGATTGAATTTTTCCATCTATGTGGAAGAAGAGTGTAAGGCGTATTATATTCCAAAGATGCTGATATTAACGTTTGTGGAGAATGCTTGTATTCATGGAATTGAGAAAAAGAAAGATGGCGGGGAAATTAGTATTATCGTCTCTAAACAAGACGAAGCTATTTATATAGAAATTTTAGATAGTGGAATTGGTATGGATGAAAAGAGATTAATGAAAATAAAAGAAAGTCTGGAGAAAAATGATATAACAACATCCAATTGGGAAGAAAGCACAGGGATTTTAAATGCGTATTTACGCTTGAAAATGCATTATCAACAGGAGGTAGAATTAGTAATGGAAAGTCAGATGTATAATGGTACCGAAGTATGTATTAAGCTACCAATTATATAGAAAATCTCTCATAATGAATTGGAAGGTATCGTATTGGGAGCTTCTAGGGATTCATTGTTTCTTTCACAATCCAGTTGGCATGCGAAAGATCATTTTAGGAGGAATGATAATGTTAAAAGTCCTTATTGTTGATGATGAACCATATATTCGAGAAGGAATTAAAGTCATGATTGACTGGGGGAACTACGGTTTTGAAATTTGTTATGAAGCAGGAAATGGAGAAGATGCTCTTCAAATTATTTTAGACCATGAACTTGACATTGTTTTGACTGACATAAAAATGCCTGTTATGAGTGGGCTAGAATTAATTAAACAGGTAAAGAAAAGCGTTGATAAGGAGATACGATTTGTAATCTTAAGTGGATTTTATGAATTTGAATATGCAAAGAAAGCGATTCAATATAAGGTCACAGATTACTTGCTAAAGCCAATACAGGAAAAAGAGTTAATTGATTTACTAGAAACGATTAATAAAGGATTTATGTTACTAAAGAGAAAAGAAAAAGAGGAAGAGAAAAAGAATAAAGCAATTGTTGATTATCATATGAAAAATATCTTATATGATAAATTTACATCAAAGGATATTGAATTTATCAAGGGTAGACATGGGGAATTTAAAAACTACACCTTTATTAATATGGATGTCGTGCCTGAAAATAAACAGGAACGTGTTACAGTAGAACAAAAAAAGAAATGGAGAGATAGGTTATATAGTGTATTAGAAAATATGGTACAGGAAGAGAATTTTCTTATTCTTTATGATATAGAAAATACAAATATGGAATTCTCGGTAAGCGTTATATGGCAATGCTTACGTTCAGAGGTCTATAGAACGAATTATCTAGCAAAACTTCAAAAAAAATTAATGAGTGAAGTGCCGTTCAAGGTGAAAATATATATTGGAAGTACAGTAGAAAATATAGAAGACATTAACGCTTCCTATAATAATGTAGTTTTAGGAAAAGAATATGAATATTTTTATTGTGCAGATAAAGAAATAATCGATTGCAAGAAATTACCTACCTTTTCTTTAGAGCAATATCACTTGTCCCAAAAATGGATAAATCAATATATTAATAGCATTACTGAAAATAATGAACAAAGAATAAAAAGTGTTATTGAGCAAATATACGATAAATTTCATCAGAAATGTTTACATCCTCAATTGATAAAAAACAATCTAACTCTATTAATTTACCAACTATCAGACTTATGGAATAAGAATAGCAATAAGCATTTTTCTGATGATGAATACTCCCTCTTTATTCATGATCAGAAAAATCTGTTATCAGGGAAAATTTCGATGGATGAGTTTTTAACCTACTCCTTAACTTTTGCCCATTATTTATATAGTATCAAGAATTCCTCTTCTAAAGATATCTTAGTGAAAATCGAACAGGATATTGAAGAGTGTTATATGGAAAAGTTAAGTTTGAGGAAATTAGGAGATAAATATAATATAAACAGTGTATATTTAGGTCAATTATTTAGTAAGAAGTATGGGATAGCGTTTAAAGACTATCTAAATGAATATAGAATAGAAAAGGCATGTCAGCTATTAGAACAAACAGATGATCGGATTTATCAAATAGCAACTAATATAGGCTTCCAAAATCCAGATTACTTTATAAAAAAATTTCTACAAGTTAAGAAGGTAACGCCTCGAAAGTATCGTGTTACGTCTAGAAGTATAAAGGAAGCGTAAAGAATACTATGTATTATTTTAAATCGTAAAAAATCACTACTTTATTGGGCTTATGGCAACAAAGTAGTGATTTTTTTATAGGAGTAATCTAAGCCACCCCTCCTAAACCCACTTCACCACATCATCAAATACCTTCCGTGTTTTCGGATAAGGCTCTTTCCCGCGATAGCCAAATGCTACCATAACAGATATTCCAAAATGCCCGTCTTCTAAAAGCCCTTCTGCATCTAATAATTGATTCATTTTTTCGATATTAAACCCTTCAATTGGACATGAGTCGATACCGATTTGAGCAGCTGCAGTCATCATATTCCCAAGCGCAATATATGTTTGTTTAGAAGCCCAATCGAATAATGCCCGATCTCCGTCTAATAAATGAAAATCATCTTTTTGAAATTCTGCAATTCGTTCAATCATTTTAGGAATTATTTCTGCAGGAAGCTTTGATACATTTGTCAATTGATCTTTTAAATAGGCAGAATCATATACTGTATCTATTTTTGTACGTGCTAATAAGATAACAAACGCACTTGCCGCTGGAATTTTTGTATAGGCACCCCAAGCGGATTGTTTGATTTTGTCTAGTAGTTCCGGTTTCTCAATCACGAGAAACCTCCATGGCTCTGTACCAAATGAGCTTGGGGATAGACGGCCCGTTTCTAAAATAAAATGCATGTCATCTTCTGGTATTTTCTTCGCTGGATCAAACTCCTTTGTGGCATGACGAAAATGATAAGCGCCAAGAATTTCTTGTTTTAACTCTTCTTTATTACGCATTCTAGTGCTCCTTCCAATATACCTACTTTGATTACCTACCCATTCCTCTTTTAAGATAACCAATTTAGGAAAGAGTATATCAAAAGCTAGGAATACTTTCTAAGAATTTGTTTGGTGATTTTTAATAAGAACTTTTCCTATATGTTTGAAAACACTTACTTTTAAAAATAGGTATAGAATCAGTAATTTTTGTATAAAAAGGGAGTAAAAATCACATATTATTTTCTTGACACTTCTAGAATCCCACATTAATATTATGTAGACCAGTTGTTATAATTTTTTAAAAAGAGATGATTCTAAATGAAAAAAGGCAACAATAAAAAAGAAGCAATTCTAACTACTGCAACGAAACTATTTCAGCTGCAAGGATTCCATGCTACAGGACTCAATCAAATTATTGATGAAAGTGGTGCACCAAAAGGATCCTTGTACTATCATTTTCCGAATGGGAAGGAAGAAATAGCTTTAGAGGCAATCAATCGGATGAGAGAGCTAGTAGTGGAAAAAATGAAAGAAGACTTATATGGTGGCGATACACCTGTGTCTGCTTTTCAGCTACATGTCAATGCCATTGCAAATGAATTTGATCAAATGGGCTGTAGCGCACTAGAAGGATTGCAAATTAGTCTGATTGCCTCGGAAACGGCGTTAACTCACGAAACGCTGCGCTTGGCATGTGATGCTACCTTTACTAATTGGCAGGCGCTTTATACAGATAGGTTAGAGGAGTTTGGCTTTGAAAAAGGTCTGGCAAAAGAGCTGGGCATTACGCTAAATGCAATGATAGAAGGCGGATGCATGCTAACATTAACAAATAAGAGTAGTATCCCTCTGCGTTGTATTTCGAATCAAATAGCAGTGCTGTTAAAACAGTAATTTTTTGGATTTAAAGGAGGAAAAGCAATATGACAATGGATATTCCTGCTAAAGGCAATACAATTGGGAAATCGGAGTTTAGAACGGTTCCAATTATTGCATCATTTTTAATTGCGGGCTTTATTGGTTTATTTAGTGAAACGGCACTGAATATGGCATTAAAAACAATCATTACGGATTTTAGTATTAACGAAACAACCGTACAATGGCTAACAACAGGTTATTTATTAACACTTGGAATTTTAGTTCCTGTATCTGGTCTTATTCTACAATGGTTTACGACAAGGCAGTTATTTATTACATCTCTTATTTTCTCGATTTCAGGAACAATAATCGGGGCAATCGCGCCAACCTTTACGATTTTAATGATTGCACGTATTGTTCAGGCAATTGGCACAGCGCTATTATTACCTCTTATGTTTAATACAATTCTTGTATTAATCCCACCGCATAAGCGCGGAAAAGTAATGGGAATGATGGGGTTAGTTATTAGTTTTGCTCCGGCAGTGGGGCCAACTATTTCTGGGCTAATTCTTCGCTCCCTAACTTGGCATTGGATTTTCTGGATTTCATTGCCACTTCTCTTGGTTGCTCTTGTTTTTGGTAGTATATTTATGCAAAATGTAACAACATTAACGAAGCCGAAGATCGATATTTTATCTATTGTATTGTCAACAATTGGATTCGGTGGCATTGTTTATGGATTTAGTAATGCAGGAGAAGGCGGCGGATGGGGAAGCATAGAAGTGATTACTTCTATTGCTATCGGACTAATAGCATTAATTTTGTTTGCTATTCGCCAAGTAAGAATGGAGCAGCCTATGATGAATTTAAGTGCATTTAAATATCCAATGTTTGTTATAGGATTAGTGCTTGTAATCATGATTATGATGGTGATGCTTTCATCCATGATTTTATTGCCATTATATTTACAAAATGTTCTAGCATTAAGCACGTTCACTGCAGGATTGCTACTTCTGCCAGGCGGTCTAATCAATGGATTGCTTTCACCAATTATGGGCAGTCTTTTTGATAAATTCGGGCCAAAATGGCTAGTTATTCCAGGTCTTGCGCTAGCGACACTTGCATTATTCGGATTCTCAACGATTGATATTGATACATCATCAGGCTTTATCATTGTTCTTCTGATTGTATTAATGATTGGTGTCTCCATGGTAATGATGCCGGCACAAACAAATGGTTTAAACCAATTGCCGCCTGAATTATATCCACACGGAACAGCAATTATGAATACTTTGCAGCAAGTTGGTGGTGCAATCGGAACAGCAATTGCTATTTCTCTTTTAGCTTCAGGTTCTGCTGAATATTTAAGTAGTACAACAAATTTAACAAATCCGTTAAATCCATTGCTTGCTTTTACAGCAGGTGTCCAAAAATCATTTAGTTTTGCTATTATTGTGGCCATCATTGGTCTTGTTCTATCATTCTTTATCAAACGAGTGAAAGTAGATCATCCATCACATTAATACAACAATGATTTAAATAAAAGCTGTTTTTAAAGATTGTTGTTTTTCAATAGGAAAAAGCACCACAACCTAGAATATGAAAAAGGTGAGAAAGTCCGAGACTGCAGAAGTGAACGAGAAGCGGCACGTCCCACGTTCCATAGAATATGAAGTGTATTCATAGCAACAATCTTTATGAAAGCGGCCAAAGAAAAAAATCGATTGGAAGAATCGATTTACACCATTCAGTGTGAATCCTATTCTTTCAATCGATTTTTTATCTATTAAACCATTCCACCATTTACTCGAATTGTCTGTCCAGTAATCCAGCGAGCGTCGTCGCTTACTAGAAAGGCAACAACTTTGGCAATATCTTCTGTTTCTCCAAAACGACCAAATGCATTGAGCCTTTTTAGATTTTCTAGTTGTTCAGGACTTTTGCCATTCATAAACAGCTCAGTGTTTGTAGGGCCGGGAGAAACGGTATTTATCGTAATATTTTTTTGCCCAAATTCCTTTGATAATTGTCTTGTAATCTGTTCAACAGCCCCCTTTGTTGCAGCATACAGGCTATATCCAGGGAACATCATTCCAGCTACAGAGGTAGAGAAATTGACGATTTTTCCATTTGGCTCCATATGTTTAAGTGCTTGCTGGCATGCAAAATAAGTGCCTTTCACATTGATGGAGAAATGGAGATCAAACTCTTCTTCTGTAACATCCCTTAAAGGAATTGTATGCATAACCCCTGCGTTATTAACTAAAATGTCTATTTTTCCGAAATGATGAAGACTTTCTGTAAATAAACGTTCCACTTCTTTGATTTTGCTGACATCTGCTTGAACTGCTACTGCTTCTCCCCCTTTTTGCACGATTGTTGCAACAACTTCTCTTGCTTTCTCAGCACTATTTGCATAGTTGATAATCACCTTAGCCCCTGATTGAGCAAGTTCTTCTGCAAGGCTCCTACCGATTCCTCTAGATGCACCAGTAATAATGGCAACTTTGTCTTTTAACTGATTCATATGATTCCTCCATTAGTTATTTCTTTCATCCTTTAGGATGATGTGAGTTAATTATATATAGGCATGAGATAAGATGGATAGAAGATTCATGTTTAATCTTTGCCTAATTCTCCAAATAAGATGTAAATTGAATGAAAAATCGAAGGAGGATTCATGAAAAATCCACAAAGAGAGCTAATACAATTAATAGAAAAGCATATTAAAATAGATGGCACACATGAAACAAAGATTGACCATTTAAGTATTATTCGAGCTTCTACCTTAGCAGAGCCACTGCATTCTATAATAGAGCCATCGGTTTGTTTCATCGTACAAGGGGCCAAAATAGTCATGCTCGGTGAGGAGATATTTCGTTATAATTCCAGTCAATATCTTATCACATCTGTTCATTTGCCTATTAGTGGGAAAATTACAGACGCTTCGAAAGATAATCCATATTATTGTATAAGGCTTGGATTTACGACGGAACAAATTTTAGAAGCAGTTACTAATCAAAAGGAAGGAGACTCCTTTCCACCTAAAAGGGCAATGCTAGTAAATAAAACTACCCCAGATATGACAGATGCCTTAAGTAGATTGCTGAAGCTTCTCGACTCCCCAAAAGATATTTCTGTGCTTGCACCACTCTATCAAAAGGAAATATTATATCGTATTTTGCAAACAGAGGATGGTTATCAGATGAAGCAATATGCGATTTTAGGAAGTCATTCACAATCCATAAAAGAGGTAATACAAGTGATTAATCATAATTATGCGAAGCCCCTTCGCATAGAGGAATTAGCTAAATCTGCTAATATGAGCGTTTTTTCTTTTCATCATTATTTTAAATTAATTACAGGAATGTCTCCTTTGCAGTTTCAAAAAGTGATTCGATTACAGGAAGCGCGTAGGTTATTGCTTTCTGAAGGATTAGAAGCTGCAGAAGCAGCCTTTCAGGTTGGCTATGAAAGTCCATCTCAGTTTAGTAGAGAATATAGCAAGCTTTTTGGACTACCACCAAAAAGTGATGTAAGGCAATTGCAAATAAATCTTAGTAACAGAAGACCTGCTAATGTGTAATCCAACTAGCAGGTCTTTTTCTTGTTTTATAATTAGTATTTATAATAATAGTTATCATTAATATATATTTTACTAATAATAAAAATTCTTATAAGGTAAGTATGAAGGAACTAATTTAGAAGGAAGGGTCCATATGGAGACGAACGAAAAGGCACAAGTAAAACCAAGTGGATGGATAATGGGGGTTGGAATCACCTTTGTCATTGCTATTTTTGCAAAATATTTAGCAGATGCACTGCCAATCCTATCTATTATGGGACCATTAGTGCTTGCGATATTGATAGGCATGGGTTGGCGGGCAATCTTTGGGTTAAAGGTAAAATTCGAAAAAGGGATAGCATTTTCGAATAAGCAGTTACTGCGGCTAGGAATCATTCTTTTGGGAATGCGACTTAACTTAGTTGATATTTATCACTCTGGAGTAAATGTTGTTATTGTAGCAGTAGTTGTAATTATCTTTACCCTATGTTTTGTATATGGTTTGACTCGATTTTTTAAAGTGGATAAAAAATTAGGAATATTAACCGCCTGTGGTACCGCTATTTGTGGGGCAGCAGCTGTAGTTGCGATTGCTGCTCCATTAAAAGCGAAAGAGGAGGAGACGTCTGTTGCAGCAGCTACTGTAGCTATTTTAGGTACCATTTTTACATTAATCTATACGGCTCTTTATTCTGTTTTACCTTTGACTCCAACAGAATATGGAATATTCGCAGGCAGTACACTTCATGAAGTAGCTCATGTTATCGCTGCAGCTTCCATCGGGGGAAAAACGACGGTGGATATAGCGGTTATTGTAAAATTAACACGTGTCGCCTTATTAGTACCAGTAGCGATTATTATTGGAATGATCTTCTCTGATAAAAAAGAAGGAAGCACATCGAAAAAAATATCTCTTTCTGTTTTCCCTTGGTTTATTTTTGGATTTCTATTTATGAGTGGAATAAATACGCTTGGTATTGTTACGAAAACAATTACTGCAAACTTAGTCGATTCAGCATATATTTTTATTGGGATGGCAATGGCTGGATTGGGGCTCTATGTAGATATAAAAACCTTTAAAAAACTCGGTATAAAACCGTTTATAGCTGGTTTGATTGGTTCAATAGTATTATCTATCTTAGGATATGTACTTGTAAAGCTCCTTTGGTGATGCTAGCCCTGAAGAAAAGGCTGATCTCTAATTAGAAATTACTGAGCATAGAATGAAGAAAGTGAAGTTGTTTTTCTAGACTTTTCCTTTTAAAATAATTATATTATATACCATCTATTCTAATGAAAGGAATTATGGTAAATGAATAATAAAACAAACTTTCTCATCTTTCTTTTAGCGATTAGCTGTGGAGCGGTTGTCGCTAATATTTATTATGCTCAGCCAATTATCCAATTTATTTCTGCAGATCTACATATATCTTCTAATTCTTCCGGACTTTTAACAACTTTAACCCAAATAGGATATGGTGCTGGTTTATTTTTTTTAGTCCCAATGGCAGATTTATACAAAAGTAAGAAAATAATCATCTTACTATTAGGAGTGACAATCCTTTCATTAATTGGCGCTTTATTCTCAACAAATGGCTTTCTCTTTTTGTTCGTTGTTACCATTATTGGGATTGGTGCAAGTGCAGCACAAATGTTGGTTCCGTTAACGATGAAAATTGTACCAAGAGAAGAAGCAGGAAATTATATCGGGAAAGTAATGAGTGGGCTTTTAATCGGAATTATGATTGCGCGCCCATTTTCTATTGCTATTACAGATTGGCTAGGATGGAGAATGGTCTATCTATTTTCTTTTCTGCTCTTAGTTACTATTTTATTATTACTATTAAAATTTTTACCAGACTTTGAAGTAGAATCCAGCCTTGCTATAACCTATCCGGGTTTATTGCGTTCGATGGTAAGAGTATTACTTGATACAGCACCTCTACAGCAACGAGCATTTTATCATGCCTGTGTATTTGCTACATTCAGTCTATATTGGACAGTGATGCCGATACTCTTACGATCTGAGTCTTTGCATTATTCCAATAATGAAATTGCACTCATTGGTTTTGTTGCCATTGCAGGTGCATTATTGACACCTTATATTGGGAAGTTAGCAGATAAAGGATATATTTATATAATGACAAATGTTTCAATGGGGCTAGTTATTTTTTCTATCCTTCTCCTCTTTTTTGTAAAGGACCATTCTTATATAAGTATAGGTCTTATCGTAATCTCAGGAATTGTGCTAGACATCGGTGTATCAGGTAATATGCTATTAGGACAAAAGGTTATTTATAGCTTAAACCCATCAATCAGGAATCGATTGAACGGTTTATATATGACAATCTTCTTTTTAGGAGGAGCCTTTGGTTCCTGGATTGGAAGCTATAGCTATTATCAATTTAGTCCAGAAATTTCCCTGCTTTTTGCTATTGCCTTTCCGATACTTGCGCTTATAGTTCATATGTGGAAAGGGAATAGTACTTCTCATCTGTCTACAATAGCGTAAAATTGAAAACACGATAAAAAAATGCTGAGGACATAATAAGTATTCCAGCCGAAGAAAGCCAACCATTCACACGAATAGTTTCGTATGGATGGTTGGTTATTTTTAATAGAAATAACCAATTTAAAGCGTCATAATGTATAGCTAAATTAAAAAATGTCCATACGCTATTATATTTCAAAAGAATGGTATAAGCGCGATATAATATATAATAGAAAAATAGAGATAGATCTTTGGAGAGAAGGGGTCAAAATGGTAGGTGAAAGAATAAGGCAGCTGCGAATACATAAACAGTTAACGCAAAAAGAGCTTACGGAAGGGATATGTTCCATCACTTATTTAAGTCGAATTGAAAATGGACAAATTAATCCTTCTGCAGAGTTTCTAAGAAAAGTTTCGAAAAGACTAGGGTATGATTTAACCGAGTTAAGTAGCCCGAATAGAGACGAAAAAACGTTGGGAATTGTAGAAAGTTATAAGCAGAAAGGAGAAATAACAGAAGAAGATCTCTCTTATTTACATATACAAACGCTAGAATTGAACTCTACAAAAGTAAACCTTCACCTTTATGGTGTACTGTTACGGTACTATACGACAAAAGGTGAAATAGAGCAGGCAAGAAGTATTTATAGCCTATCCAAACGATTTATTTCAGGAGAAATGAGTGAAGGGTTAGAGGATGAATACTTTTACTATTTTCTGGCGTGTGGAAACTTCTTTTACTATCTTCAAGATTTTAATTATTCGGTTCATTATTATACAAAGGCAGATCATTTATTAAAAGAAAGGGATAGTCTGGATGCTGCAAAGCTTTATTATAATCTTAGTTTGATAAAGCAAAGAACTCACGCAAATCAAGAAATTAGTATGTATTATTCTAATAAAGCATATGAGATTTTTGAAAAATATGAGGAAAAAGAATATATCATTACTGCATTAATTACATTAGGCGTTCAGTATCAACTAAATAATGATTTAGATAATTCAATGGAATGTTTAAAAAAAGCAGAGCGTATTATCATAGAAATGGAAGGACATGAAAAACTTACTAGCTTCAAAGGGATGATACAGCATAATATAGGGAGAGTCTATGAAAGAAAAAAGGAATATGGGTCAGCGATTAACTATTATTTAAATAGTATTAATATTTTTGAAGACCCTTCATTAGATTTACAAATTGTTCACCCACTAAGAAGATTAGTGGAAATCTATATTGAACTAAAAGATTGGGTACTAGTGGATAAATATTTAGAAAAAGCATTAACGATTACAGAAAAATTTCAGCTTAAGCATGACAATATTTTATTATGTTTATTAAGGTTATCAGTGAAGAAATTACAGGGAAATGAAAGTTTATATGAAAAAGGAATGCAAAAAATGCTAGATTCTGCTATTCATTTAAATCAAGGAATTTTGATTAAAAGAATTACGAAAGAGCTTGGTAATCATTTTTATGATAAGAAAGCATATAAAAAGGCTGCCGACTATTTAATGAAGGCGCTAGAATATGAGGAATGATTTAGCAGATAAGTAGTAAAATTGCAGGTTAAAATTACTTATTAAATGATAGAAAAAATAGTATAATTTTACCTATTTTTATAAATAGGTTATTTGAGATAAACTTTCATTAACAAATACAAATAGATAAAAGAAATGGAGTGTTTCAAAGAATGAAAAAAATGATAGTATCTATAGTTGTTCTCGTTACTTTAACATTGGGAGTAAATCTTGGCAATGCATTAGCAGGACATGAATGCCAACCTGGGGCACTTAGTATTGGAAACCAAGAAACGGAGTAACAGATTAATGATGGAGATGAATAATCAATTAATGCAACGGATATTTGGAACCTATCAAGATCAAATGAATCGAGATTATTTACAACCATCAACTTCTCATATTGTCTCGTGTTCCATTGAAAAACATCATAAAAACATAGGGAAAACACAAAATTCCCTTTTTCACAAAAATACGCTTGCGCAGATTTTATTTGAGGTATTTGACAAGTTTGAACCAGAATTTATTCAAGCTATATCGCCCTTGATTATTAAATTGAACCAAGATGTTGTTACAGGAATACCTAATAATGGAGTTTATAAGTTAGACGCAGATAATGAAATTTTTGTGCAACTAGACCAGATTGAGAGTAATCAATTTCAAGAGGTTGCAGTCCATCAAAAGCAGCTTGGTATCAAGTCTAATTTAGGAATTTCTTATAAACTTTTAAGAAAAGATAAAGAGACATTGGATACCTTAATTAAGGTAATGAAACAGCTAAATTACTTCCTATCCTTGCATGGAGGAGTAGAATCTACTATTGCAATAGCGGATTTTGTATCAGAACACCAAGAGAAAAAGTTATTATTGCCCCCTTATATTTTTATACAGTGGTTGTACCCCACAAGTAGTTTTAGAGATTCATATATCTCTTAGTAGGAAAAATGAATAGTTATCAGGTTAAAAAGGCGAGCATTGGTAAATCGCCTTTTTTCTTATGAGTAAAATCCTGAGGTTTGTTATAGAGACAAATATTTAGGTGTGTATAGGGGAGAATGTATGGTTACTTAGACTGAAGTTTTAATTTTCAAAATATTACAAATTATAATTGACCTCCATAATGAGGGGCAGTATAATAACTTTATGTTATAAGAAGTAACATCTAATGACTTTCATCCATTTTTTGATTTTGTTTTTGTCAGAAAATATAACATTTTTTTGTTGTGTACATGCTATATACATAATAAGGGGGAAAACAATGCGAAAATGGTGGATGTTAAATGTGTCAGTACTTGTAGTATTAGTGCTATTGCTTAGTGGTTGTGCAGGCTTTAGCTCAAGTGAAGAAGAAAAATCTAGCAATGAAGAAGTTAGTTCATTGAATCTGGCATTAGAATCAGATATACCAGATTTAAATCAAACGAAATCAACGGATGGAACATCTTTTACCATCTTAAATAATGTACTTGAAGGGCTTTATCGACTTGATAAGGATAATAAACCTCAACCTGCTATGGCTGAAAGTGTAGATATATCAGAGGATGCATTAACCTATACCTTCCATTTAAGAGAGGGAATTAAATGGAGTAATGGAGAACCTGTTACAGCAGCAGATTTCAAATATGCTTGGTTAAAAACGTTAGATCCTGATACAGCAAGCGAGTATGCTTTCATTATTGCTCAGTTTGTAAAAGGAGCAGCAGAATATAATGCTGGCGAAGCAGATGAATCAGCTGTTGCGGTAGATGCACCAGATGATAAAACACTGGTTGTGACATTAAACCAGCCTACGCCATTCTTTCTTGATTTAACTACATTTGTAACTTATTTCCCACTAAATCAAAAGTTTGTGGAAGAAGTGGGGTATGACAAATATGCACTGACAGCAGACAGCATTCTTTATAATGGCCCCTATGTATTAACCTCTTATGATCAAGGAACAGGCGTTTCATTAGAAAAAAATAAAGAATATTGGGACAGGGAAAATGTCGCAGTAGATAAAGTAAATTTAGATGTTATTAAAGAAGCAAGTACCGCACTAAATTTATATGATTCTGGGAAACTTGATAAAGTTTATTTACAATCATCGGATGTAAATAGTTATAAAGATAAAGAAGGCTATGGAACAGAAACGATGTTCCGTACTTATTTTACACAAGTGAATTTACAAGAAAAACCATTTGATAATGAGAAAATTAGACAAGCATTTCAATTAGCATTCGATCCGAAAATTTTAACAGACACTATTTTAAATAATGGTTCCCTGCCTGGAACAGGGGTAGTTCCTTCTGGAATTAGCGGAAATAGTTCCTCCACTTATCGTGAAATTGCAGGTGATATTTTTACACCAGATCCTGCTAAAGCAAAAGAGTTGCTTGAAGAAGGAATCAAAGAGAGTGGAGAGTTACCGCCTATCGAACTATTGGCATCAGATGATTCTGTTTCTAAAGATACGGCTACATTTTTACAAAGTGAATTTAAGAAGAATTTAGGGGTAGATGTTTCCATCGTCACGAAGCCGTTTAGTGGAAGATTGGAAGCGATGCGTGAGGGAGATTTCATGATTGCGGTAAATAGATGGGGAGCAGATTATAATGATCCGATGACGTTCATCTATGAATGGTTTGGACAGCCAGCTTCCGCATCACGAGGCTATTTTGAAGACAGCAAGTATCAAGAATTAGTACTAGCTGCTCAAAAAGAAACAGATGTAGATAAACGTATTGATTTATTTATCGAGGCAGAAAAAATACTGATTGATAAAGGGATTGTTGGTCCACTTTACTTTGATGGCAGAGCATATATGATCAATCCTAAAGTAAAAGGGTTAGAATTACCGCCTGGTGGTTCACTAGAATTAAAGTATGTAACAATTGAAAAATAAACATGGAGGAGTTAGGAGGGATATTTTTCCCTCCTAATCTATTAGATTGTTCTCCAACTAGTTAAGGAGGAACTTCTTTAGAAGAAACTAAGTATCTTTTCATGGGAAGAGGTGTTTTTATGGGGAAATTTATTGGCATAAAAATCTTAAATATAATCATTACATTATGGATTATTGCAACAATCACTTTTTTTCTGATGAAGCTGTTGCCGGGCTCTCCTTTTAATGAAGAAAAATTATCGAGTCTCACTGATGAAGCAAGAATGGAGTTTCTTGCAAAATATGAATTAGATAAGCCTGTTTATGTACAATATGGAAAATACTTAGTGAATCTAGTAAAAGGGGATTTAGGAATTTCCTATTATTACAAAGGACAGTCGGTTAACGAGCTTTTATCTAGTCGTATTCTCCCTTCTGCATTCCTTGGTGTGCAAGCTATCATACTTGGATTATCTATTGGGTTAATTCTAGGGATGATTGCAGCTTTAAAGCATAATACGGTTTGGGATTATGTCACGATGTTCGTTGCAGTAATTGGTGTTTCTGTTCCCAACTTTGTATTTGCTGCCCTATTGCAATATGTAGTTGCCTTGAAATGGGGGTTGTTTCCAGTGGCGTTTTGGGAAGGATACGATAGTTCTATTCTTCCATCGATCGCCTTATCTTTAATGATTATCGCACTTGTTTCCAGGTTTACGCGAACAGAAATGCTAGATGTTCTGCAGCAAGATTATATTTTAACTGCTAAGTCGAAAGGGCTCAGCCAATGGGGAGTTATTATCAAACATGCTGTTCGAAATGCGATGATTCCAGTTATCACGATTCTCGGGCCGGTTGCGGTTAGTATTTTAACTGGTTCATTGGTTATTGAAAATATCTTTAGTATTCCTGGTATTGGTAGTCTCTTTGTGGACTCTATTAAGTTTAATGATTATACAACCATTATGGGAGTAACACTATTTTACAGTGCCTTTTTTATTCTAACAATGCTTGTTATCGATCTATTATATAGTGTGATAGATCCAAGAATTCGAATTAGCGGATTAAAGGGGTGAAGATAAATGGCAGAACCAAATCGTAAAATAGATCAGCTGCCCGATGAACTTTTCGAAGTCGTTGGAAGGAAACAGGAGGAGCTAGAACAAATATCGCAGCACTCTTTTTCTTTTATGAAAGATGCTTGGATTCGTATAAAAAAGAACAAGGCGGCTATTGCTAGCTTAGTTGTTTTATTACTAATTCTTTTGCTTGCGATTTTTGGCCCCTATCTGAACGGCTATACCTATTATCAAACGGATTATGATAAAACCTATCAACCTCCTAATGGAGAACATTGGCTTGGGACAGATAAGTTTGGAAGAGATCAATGGACAAGAATTTGGGAAGGGACCAGAATATCTTTATATATTGCCCTTTTAGCTAGTGTTCTTGACTTAGCAATTGGAGTAACCTTTGGTTCGATTTCTGCATTAATCGGTGGGAAAGTGGATAGCTTCATGCAGCGAGTTATTGAAATTCTTATGGGAATTCCCCACTTAGTTATTGTCATCCTATTAATCATGATGATGAAACCGGGGATTTTTACCATCACGGTTGCGATGGTTATTACAGGTTGGGTTAATATGGCTAGGATTGTAAGAGCACAGATTTTAAAATAAAATCAAGAGTTCGTTCTTGCTGCCCGTTCTTTAGGAGCAGGCAATAAACGTATTATTGTCAATCACATGATTCCTAATACGATTGGCTTAATTATTATTAATATGATGTTTACCATTCCGAGTGCTATTTTTACTGAAGCATTTTTAAGTTTTATTGGACTAGGATTACAAGAACCGGCAGCTTCCCTTGGAGTTTTGATAAATGATGGTTTCCACTCCATGCGGAATCAATTTTATTTATTGATATATCCGGCTATTGTCATCACCGGATTAATGGTGAGCTTTAATCTTTTAGCAGATGGATTAAGAGATGCTTTTGATCCCAAATTGAGAAAGTAGTTTCAGAGCGCAGTACATAATGAAGAAGATAGACTTTTTGGGGAGGCATAGAAAATGGAGACAATTTTAGAAGTGAAGGATTTACATATTTCCTTTAAAACATATGCCGGGATAGTTCAAGCAATTAGAGGAGTTGATTTCACTTTAAAGAAGGGGGAAACATTAGCAATTGTAGGAGAATCTGGATCAGGAAAATCTGTGACGTCAAGAGCGATAATGAAATTGTTACCAGAAGGAATCTCGAATATCAGTAAAGGAGAGATTTTATTCTATGGGCAAGATTTAGTTTCCTTATCTGAAAGAAAAATGCAAAACATACGTGGTTCGGAAATTTCGATGATTTTTCAGGATCCAATGACTGCCCTTAATCCAACGATGAAAGTTGGATTACAAGTAGTAGAAAGCGTCAGAAAGCATCGGAAAATAGCCCAAAAGGAAGCAAAGAAAATTGCATTAGAACTATTTGAGCTAGTTGGAATCCCCAATGTTGAGCTTAGATATAATCAATATCCACATCAATTTTCAGGCGGTATGCGACAAAGGATAATGATTGCATTGGCATTAGCTTGTAATCCGAAAATTTTAATTGCAGATGAGCCGACTACTGCACTAGATGTTACTATTCAAGCACAAATTCTTGATCTATTAAAAGATATACAGAAGAAAACAGGTACTGCAATCATATTAATTACACATGATTTAGGAGTTGTTGCTAATATTGCAGACTCTGTTGCTATTATGTATGCCGGGAAAATTGTTGAAAAAGGAACGGTTGATGAAATATTTTACGACCCAAGGCACCCTTATAATTGGGGGTTGTTAAGTTCAATGCCAAACTTAGATACAAAAGGAGAATTAATCTCTATTCCAGGATCACCACCTAACTTAATGAACCCTCCAAAGGGTGATCCATTTGCTGCAAGAAATGAATACGCTATGGCTATTGATTATCAATTAGAACCGCCAATGTATCAAATTACTGATACACATTATGCAGCAAGTTGGTTACTGCATGAAAAAGCTCCTAAAATTGCTCCTCCTGTTAGTGTAAATGAAAAGGGAATTTCGTTAGTTCAGAAATCTGTGGAAATAGAAGAAAGTAGGGAGAAGCGTTTTCTTTCTAGTGAACCAATTATGGAAGTGAATAATCTTAAAAAATATTTCCAAATAGATAAAAATCAAACACTAAAAGCAGTAGATGATGTTAGCTTCCATATTATGAAAGGGGAGACACTTGGGCTTGTCGGTGAATCAGGCTGTGGAAAGTCTACAACAGGCAGAACCATATTAAAGTTATATGAGGCAACATATGGAGAGGTTATTTTTCAAAAAAAGAAAATTAATGGTAATGTAAGGAATGAAGAAAAAAAGGCAATTCATCGGAAAATGCAAATGGTATTCCAAGATCCATATGCATCTCTTGATTCTCGAAAAACGGTGGAAGATATAATTGCTGAAGGAATGGATATTCATCAATTATATCAGACGAAAGAGGAAAGAACGGAAAAGGTGAAAGAGTTACTGGAATTGGTTGGTCTTCCAAAAGAGCATGCGAGTAGATATCCCCATGAATTTTCAGGTGGACAACGACAACGGATTGGAATTGCTCGTGCCTTAGCAGTAGATCCAGAATTTCTAATATTAGATGAACCTATTTCTGCCTTGGATGTATCTATTCAAGCACAAGTAGTCAATTTATTGAAAAAGCTCCAAATGGAAAAAGGATTAACTTACTTGTTTATTGCCCATGATTTATCAATGGTGAAATATATCAGTGACCGAATAGGCGTGATGTATTTAGGGGGCCTTGTAGAGCTTGCTCCTGCAGAGGAGTTATATACTGAACCATTCCATCCATATACAAAGGCATTATTATCTGCAATCCCAATCCCAAATCCTAAAGTGGAACGACGGAGAGAGCGTATTGTATTAAATAGTGATCTTCCAAGTGCGATTGCTCCCCCAACAGGGTGCCGATTTCGGACTCGATGTCCGATTGCTACAGAAAAGTGTCAGGAAGTACCGGAGTGGAGAGAGGTAAAGGAAGGTAGATGGGTTGCTTGTCATTATAGTGAGGCGATGAAAGTGATGGTTTAAAAAGCAAGGAAGCAGGGGGATTTTATGTTTCCTTGCTTTTTTTTTGATAGAATGGAAACTTTTTTCAATACGTAAAAAGAGGAAGAATGTTTCCCTAAGTATTCCGATAGATACAATGTAGTAGCTTAAAACAAAAAATCCCGTCTTAATAGGGACACAAAATCCATCATAATTTTGTAATTGTGTATCCATTTTCAATCGAATAAGATAGTAGCATAGAGATTAGAAAAGAGGTGAAGTAATTCGTGAGTGAGGTCATGAATGAGCGTCATCAAATGATTCTTAATATCTTAAGAAAGGAGAAATGTTATGTAACAGCTGCTGAGTTAGCGGAAGTACTAGAAGTTTCCAAAAAAACAATTTATAGAGATATCCAACAAATAATTGATGCAAATTCAATGCCGTTTCGGATAATAAAAAAAGAAAATTTTGGTTATTATTTAGAAAATAATAAGAAAATACTAGAAAGTGAAACTACAGTATTTGATTATCCAGATGAACGTCGTTTGAATCTATTATTATTCCTTCTGTCGATTGCACCCTGTAAAACCTCAATTCAGAAAATATCAGAGAAATACATCGTAAGCCAAAGTTCTATCCTCAATGACTTTAAACATATTGAAAAAGAATTAATGCCATATAACTTAAGACTAATAAGAACAAATGAAGGAACATTTATAAAGGGAGATAAACTATCGATTTATCGGTTAATGGCGGTGATTATTGAAAAATACTTAACTCAAATGGGAGATCCTTTTAGTCAATATGATATTCCTGATTCTATAAAAAAAGTAAAAGTGAAAAATAATAATTTATTAAAAATTAAGAAATTACTACATGATATACAAGTACAGCATGATTTAAGTTTAGATCAGCCCTATTATTTAACATTATTTTGTTCCCTTCTCTCGATCATAGAAAAACAAAGGAATAAGCTTATATTAAACGAAGAAGTAGTATTTGAAGAGATAGATAATAACGCTAGTATCTATTATGTATGTAAAGATTTGGTTGATGATATAGAAAAGTGCTTTTCTATCCAATTAAAAGCATATGATATTTATTCTCTATACTATATTTTGAAAGCGCATAAACTTAATTCACGCTTTTTATTGAATCAAGATACAGAACATTACCAAAATGAACAGGTAATTCTTTTAGCAAATAGGTTAATAGCGAGAGTTACAGAGAATAGTTGGTACCAATTTGATACAGATGATGAGTTATTTTATTAGAAAGATTAAATTTGCACATGCATGCAATGATATATAGACTAAGTCATCGGATATATATTATTAATCCAATTTTAAAGTCGATTAAATCTAACTTTACCAATATATTTGGCTTAATAAAGGTTAGCATAAATGAGTTAATAGAAGAAGGGCATTGGGTGAGGTATATAACGGATGAAGAAATCGGCTATATTACTTTATATTTTCAGATATCTTATGATGATCATTTTGCTAACCAGATTCCTTTATTAATAGAATGTACAAGTGGAATTGGTACTTCTCATTTGTTAAGTGAAAAAATAAGAAGAACTTTTCCTGATATCCATATAAAGAAAATTATAGCTCAACAACGAATAAAACAGACAGACTACGAAGATGTAGAACTAGTGATTTCGACTGTGAAAACACATAGTATTATTGATAAACCAACCATTCTTGTGAGTCCTATTTTAAACCAAGAAGATAAATTTAAAATAGATCAATTCATTAAGGACTACTACAACCAACAAAGTAATAACGGTTGAAAATGGAAAGATAGGAGAGTGTAAAGTGGACATGAGAATAGAAGAATTGGATTTTAATAGGGTTGTAACTGAAGACCTTATAGACTTAAATTTACAAGGCAATACGAAGGAAGAAGTACTTAACGAGTTAGCCGAGTTATTATTTAAAAACGGTTGTATTTCTAATAAAGAAGGATTTATAAAGGATGTGATGTTTCGCGAAAATGAAGGAGTAACAGGTCTAGAAAAGGGGGGAGCCATCCCCCATGGCAAATCTGAGCATGTATTAAAGACATCCATTGCAATTGGTAGAACAAAAACATTAATAGAATGGGAATCACTAGATGGGAATCCTATTAATATTATTATCTTATTTGCAGTCAAAGACACTGATAGAACAACTATTCATATAAAATTATTGCAAAAGGTCGCTGTCTTGTTAGCTGAAGAAGAGACAATTGCAAAGTTTCAAACACTTCAAACGAAGAGTAAATTTTTAAAGGTATTAACTAAAAATTAATAATAAGGGAAAATCTTGATAAATACTTTTTTATTGGAGGAGGATTAGGATGAATATTGTTGGAATATCTGCGTGCACTTCTGGAATTGCCCATACGTATATAGCTAAAGAAAAATTGATAAAAGCTGGTCAAGAAATGGGACATAAGGTTCGAACTAAATCCTACATGAATAGCCCGCATAATATCGTCCAAATTCCCACCGTGATCTAAATGTAGCACAAATGGGACATGACTATTCTTTATTCTTGATAACACATAAGCAAAGAACTCATCCTTTACAAAATCCAATTCAGTTGGATGTACAGCAATAATAGTTGGAGAATTATTACTTTCTGCCTCTTCTACTACTACTCTAAGAAAATTACTATCCGCTACATTGAATGCTCCAACAGCAAATTGATGTTTTTGCGCAACTTCTAATAATTGCTTCATATTTAATAACATAATATACTCCTCTTTTCCTTAATTTTATAAAGATTTCCCTTCAGATCCTGCCACTTGAATATAATATTTAACTAAATCTTTCCCAGTAGCGATGGTCTGATGGGAGCATGTGAGTGGTACCATTGAAGGAAAGTCCAATAATGGAAGAATATCCATGAAAACAACTACATTAAATCAACCCATTCAATTAGAAACGAATAATGGATGAATCGAAATTGAAACAGAAAATGAGCCGACAAATGTCACTTTTGTTGTCCAAGTCGATAACGGTAGCATTAACATTTTGGATAAATATAAAGGAAGCACAGTGATTGGCAATGGAGAGAATCTGGTAAAATTGAAAACGAATAATGGAAAAATTCAGGTGTTAAAATAATATAAGCATTTTTAAAAAAATAGATTGATTAATTGATTTTCTAAAAGGGCAACTTTATTCAGAAGTTGTCTATTTTGTATGTTCAGAAAAGTATTGGAACATCTTTTATAAAAAATACTTATTTAAGAAAATTGGTATCGTATACAAACTATATAAAAACTAAATGTCTCCGATATATAGTAGGTACATAGCTAAGAAATAAATGATAATCAAAATAGCTTTGTGAAAAGGCAAGTAAAACTCAGGGGGATAAAATGAAAATAAAATATCAATTAGCGCTAATTTTCTTCATTTTAATTATATCTATTTTAGGAATAGGCATATATACCAGTACTAGTCTGCAAGCTTTACTAACAAAAAGTAAAGAGCTTACGAATGCAAAAGAGATGCAGCGTCTTGTTACGCATTTGCAATATCGTATTGCTGGAATTTCTAATGATGAACGTGGCTTTCTTCTTACAGGCAATAATGAATATATCGATGGAATCAATAGCAAAAAATCGGATATAAATGAAACTTTGAAAACAATGGAAAATCTATCGAATTATCGTGTATATGAAGAAGGGATCAAGGCTTTTAACTCTAGTCTTCAATCGTATTTAACGACAAGTGATCAAGTGTCCACGGTTTATAGGGAGGATAAAGCTTCAGCAGAAAAGCTCCATTTTGAGGATTTACGTACATTGAGAAAAGAAGTACTAGATCCAGCTGTGAATGAATTAGTAGAACATATCAATCAAGATGTCATTCTACTTGAAGAACAAAATCAAAATAATAGTGAAATAACAAAAATGATATTGATCGTTATTATTATTATTGCAACTAGTTTAAGTATCGTTTTAGGCTTTATTTTACTCAAATCTATTTTGGGTCCATTAAATAAAATAAATAGTCAATTGCAAAATATCGCATCCGGTGAAGGTGACTTAACACAAAGAGTGTACGTAAATGGGAAAAATGAATTCGGTCATTTAGCAAATTCGTTTAACACATTTGTTGGATCGCTTCAGATGATGATAGGCAGTGTAGGTCAAACTTCTAAAAACGTGGCACTTGCATCAGATGAATTAGCTTCTAGTATGGAACAATCAACTGTAGCTGCAGAGCAGGTGGCGTATGCTATACAAACCATTGCAGAGAATGGAAATAAGCAAGATTCACTTACTCAAAACAGTTTAATAGAGGTTAATAATTCCTTGGAAAATATTAAGCATGTAGCAAATACCGCTAGTGAAGTTGCCACTGAGTCCCTACTTATTAAAGAAAAAGCAAAAGATGGGGAATTAGCGTTGGTAGAAATGCAAACACAGATGGAGGCAATTCATGCATCTGTTGACTTGGCTGGCGATGGGTTAAAGTCCCTTGTTTTAAGTACAAATGAAATCGATCAGGTACTAGCAAGCATTGAAGATATATCAAATCAAACGAATTTGCTAGCATTAAATGCATCGATTGAAGCAGCAAGAGCAGGAGAACATGGAAAAGGCTTTGCAATTGTTGCAGAAGAAGTCCGAAAACTTTCAGAAATGACAGGTACTTCAGTTGGTCAAATTCATTCACTTATTAGCTCGATTCATAATCATTCCAATACGACGGAAAAAAATATGTCATTAGTAAAAGAAAATGTAGATGCTGGAACGAAATTATCTGATACTACAAATGAACATATAAAGGAAATCCTAGATCGTGTAGAATCCATCGCAGATCATATTAAAAAGATGGCTGAAACAACGCAAGAAATTACGGCAGAAGTTCAAGAGGTACAAGAGTCTGTTGGGGAAATTGCTCATACTTCTCGTGAAACGTTAGAAAAAACAGAGAGTGTTGCTGCAGCAACAGAAGAGCAAACCGCTTCCTTCCAAGAAATATCAAGCTCAAGTATTGCATTATCTAAAATGTCAGAAGAACTTCAGCAATTAGTCTCTCGATTTAAAATTTAAGGAAGAACACTTTTTATTTTAAAAGTAACTTTTTTTAGAAATAAAAGAAGAGCACTTTTTGTGACTTCTCATTTATTAATTTAAATTTAAGGCTGTTTTCTAAAAGATTGTTGTTTTTTCAATAAGAAAAATAAATTAATTAATTAGAAATACTTAGCAGCCTGAATACATGTTGACTCCCATGGGATTAGCGAGGAAGGTGTGGCCACACAGGCGAAGCTGAGGAGGATCAAGCGTAGCCCCATGGAAAGCAAAGTAGGGCACTGAAAAAGTATAGTATTTCCAAATTAAATAAGAATTTATTTATTTGAAAGCGAATATTAATGGTTTGGAGAGGTGACCGCTTGACTCCTATGGGAGATGCGAGAAAGTCCGAGACCCTGCAGGAGCGTGAGCTGTGAAGCGGCTCGGCGCTCGCCCCAATGAGTCATGTGGGCACCTCGGAAAACAAATTACACATCTAAGATTACACATCTAAGATTACACATCTAAGTTTAAAAGGCGGTTACGACCAATCATTAGTTTTTCAGTGGTCTCAATCGAAGTGTATTAAGGCTGTGGGTCATAGCAAGAACCTTTACGAAAACAGCCGAATTTAATTAAAAGAAATGGCTATTTGCCTGAATAAAAAACTGGGACTGCTGATAATTATAAGTGACTTTTGAAAAGTCAAATGGCTGGCCATTCGTTAAATGAAAGATGCTTTCTACTAATAATTTAGGGGCATCTTTTTCTAATCCTAAAAAAGCTGCTTCTTCCTCATTTAACTTATCCACTTGTAAATAGACATCAGAAAAACCAACTTTTAATCCCAATCCTTCTGTTATGTAATGGAAAATGGATTCAGAAACGATTTCTTTATTTAGATAGGTAATGATCGATTTATTATACCAAGACTCCTCTAAGCAAAGGGTTTGTCCGTTTATATAGCGGATTCTTTTCACATAATAAACATCCTCGTTAAGTTCCATATTTAAATTAATGGAGACTTCTTCTGTTGGTTTTCTTACCTCTAATTCAATTATCGTCGAAGTTAGTACATAATCTTCTAAATCCTTTTTAAATCCTTGATTCGAAAGTAAGCTAATATAGCCTTTTCGATTTTGCCTTCTTACAAATATACCGCTGCCCCTTACCTGAAAAATAATCCCTTTTTTTTCTAAAAGCTCCAAGGTTTTTATAATGGTGCTTTTACTAACCCCATACTGTTTCATTAAAGCCTCAATGACGGGTAGCTTGCTGCCTTGTTTAAGTCCATTTTCTTCAATATATCTTTCTATTTTTTCTGCAATTTGCTGGTATTTTAACATGTACATACCTCAATATCTTTAAACTTTATAGCTGGATTATAGCATATCTGTTATAAAAACTCATTAAAATTAACAGGGTATAAAAATATAATATTGTATTTATAATATTATACCGGTACAATTATAGTGTTGAGGCATGGTGTTTTGAATGTGATACAGAAGAGTAATAAACAAACGAATAATGCATGATAAATTAGAAGGAGGAAGAAGCGATGAGTAAAATGCCAAAGGATTTCCTATGGGGTGGTGCTTTAGCTGCCCATCAATTTGAAGGGGGATGGAACAAGGGAGGAAAAGGTCCAAGTGTTGTAGATGTTATGACAGCAGGTGCTCATGGTGTGCCAAGAAAAATAACAGACACCATTGAAGAAGCACAATTTTATCCGAACCATGAAGCGATTGATTTTTATCATCGATACAAGGAAGATATTGCTTTATTCGCGGAAATGGGCTTAAAGTGCTTACGAACCTCGATTGGATGGAGCAGAATTTTTCCAAAAGGGGATGAGCTAGAGCCAAACGAAGAAGGGCTACGCTTTTATGATCAAGTATTTGACGAATTATTAAAGTATGGCATTCAGCCAGTTATTACGCTATCTCATTTTGAAATGCCGTTACATCTTGCGAGAGAATATGGAGGTTTCAGAAATAGGAAAGTAGTAGACTGTTTCGTGCGATTTGCAGAAGCATGCTTCCATCGCTACAAAGATAAGGTGAAATACTGGATGACATTTAATGAAATTAATAATCAAATGGATGTCTCTGGCCCGTTATTTTTATGGACAAATTCTGGGGTAACCATACAAGAAGGGGAAAATGCAAAAGAGGTAATGTATCAAACCGCCCATCATGAGCTAGTTGCAAGTGCATTAGCTGTGTCTGTTGGGAAAAAAATAAATCCGGATTTTCAAATTGGTGCAATGGTTTCGCATATTCCGATCTATCCATATTCTTCTAATCCAGCAGATGTTATGCTAGCTGAAGAGGAAATGAGACAAAGATATTTTTTCCCAGATGTTCAAGTTCGAGGATATTATCCTAAATATGCTTTAAAGGAATTTGAGAGAGAAGGCTATTCTATTACAATGCATACTGGTGATGAAGATATTTTAAAAAATGGGACAGTGGATTATTTAGGTTTTAGTTACTATATGTCTACAACAGTTAAGAGTGATGTGGCTAATAATAATGCAGGGGACATTGTAAATGGAGCATTGCCGAATGCGGTAGAAAATCCCTTTATCAAAGCAAGTGACTGGGGCTGGTCTATTGATCCGACAGGTCTTCGATATGTATTAAATCGTTTATATGATCGTTATCAAATCCCATTGTTTATAGTAGAAAATGGGTTTGGAGCAATCGATACGGTTGAAGAAGATGGAGCTATCCATGACCAAGAAAGAATTGAGTACTTAAAGGCTCATATTGAAGCTTTAGAAAAGGCTGTTTCGTATGATGGGGTCGATTTGATTGGCTACACACCATGGGGAATTATTGATATTGTATCCTTTACAACAGGAGAAATGAAAAAGCGTTATGGAATGATTTATGTTGATCGTGATAATGAAGGAAACGGATCGATGAATCGTTCAAAAAAGGACTCCTTTTATTGGTATAAAGATGTTATTCAATCGAATGGGGAAAAGCTATAATATGGGAAAAGGAAGAGGATTTTTTTGATTTTCTCTTCCTTTTTTCTATGTTTGTCTATTGCTCCTTCATGAAGTGAGAAGTAAAAAAGGCTCGTTTTAGGGTAAAAATATCATTCCATAATGTCAACAACCCACGACTGAAGTCACGAGGGTTCTCGGCTAAAGCCTAAAGACGATTAATAACTAGGCTCTAATTCATCTATTAAGCTTCCAACATAGGCCACTGCTTTTTGGATTGGTTCTGGTGTGGACATGTCGACATTCGCTAATTTCATTAGTTCAAATGGTTTTAATGTGCCGCCAGCTTTTAGTACTGTTAACCAGCGATCCACTGCTGTTTTTCCTTCCTCTTCAATCATTTGAGAGACAGCAGTTGATGCTGTTAGGCCCGCAGAGTAAGTATATGGATAAAGCCCCATATAATAATGTGGTTGGCGCATCCACGTTAGCCCAGCACCTTCATCTATTTCCACGCTATCTCCCCAGAATGACTTTAAGACTGCGAGGTTTTGCTCACATAAAACTTTTGCTGTGATTGGCATTCCTTGCTCTGCTAACTCATAGATTCTTCTTTGTAATGCACCCTCAAGTATATGGGTAACGAAATTATGATAATATGTGCCTAGCGATTGAAGGATTACCCATCTTCTGATTTGGACATTAGTAGATTTTTTTATAATATGCTTACTCAAAAGCATTTCATTCATTGTAGATGGTGCCTCGACAAAGTAACGGGATGGTCGAGTATTGGAGATAATTTGATTTCTTCCAGCAAGAACGAAATGTCCTGCATGTCCAAGTTCATGGGCAAGTGTAAAAGTATTTCGCATGGAATTATGCCATGTCATTAATATATATGGATGTGCACCATACGGGCTGGAGCAGAAGGCGCCAGAACGTTTCCCATGGTTATCGGCTAAATCTACCCAACGATCCTTTAAACCTTTTTCCATAATCTCCATATACTCTGGACCCATCACATCAAGTGCCTCTAAAATAAGCTTAGATGCTTCTTCATAGGTGATTTCAGGATTATAGGTTGTATCAAGCGGTGCCTTTAGGTCACAATAATGAATTTTATCTAAACCTAAAATGCGTTCTTTTAATCTCGCATATCTCTGCATATGTGGTGCTAATTCTGTGAGAATGGTGTCCAGCTGGTTATGGTACATTTCTTTTGTCACTTGCTGTTCTTGTAAAAGCATATCGGTTACAGATTCATAGTTACGTAGACGAGATTCGATTACTTGATTTTTCACTTCTGTTCCATAGGTAGCTGCATACGTATTTTTATAGCGATTTAGCCCTGCGGTAAAAGAGTCGTATGCTTTTCTTCTAATCTCTTTATCAGCAGATTCTTCATACTTTTCAAAGGAATTGAATGTTAACGGATATTCAGTCCCATTATTTGTAACAAAAGAAGAGAATTCCATATCGGATGTTTTGCTTCTTTGATATATCATATAAGGGGAACCATGGATTTCGCCAAAGGCCGCTAATACTTCTTCTGCTTCTGGTGATAACATATGAGGCTTTGCTTCCATTAGGTCATTTAGTGTTTTGGAGAAAACCTGCAATTCTTCTTCAGATTGCATATATGTATTTATTTCATCATTTGATAGTGTAAGAATTTCAGAATCAATAAACGAAAGGCTTGAACTCACTTTTGCATAGAGTGAAGAAACAATCGCATCGTTCTCTTGATATACAGGATTTGATCCATCTGTAGATTGATTAAGATTTGCATAGGTAATAGCTCTCGTTAATCTTTCATTTAGTGCATCTCGCGCTTTTAAGCATTCCAATAACATTGTAGCATTCTGATGAAACTTGCCTTTAAATTGAGTAACAGTAGGAATACTCTCTTCAATCGATGCTATTTCTTCTTTCCATCCTTCTTCTGTTTCAAATAAATCACGTAGGTCCCAAGTATGTTCTAAAGGAACTTCTGAACGGTAAAGCGTCTTTTCCATCTCTGTATTCATTTTTCATTCTCCTTCTCTAACAAACTATTTCGTTATTCGAAACGATTAGTTTGATTATACAATAAACCTATTAAAAGTGGGAATATTTTGTTTATTTAATTATTACATTGTTATTAAATGAATCAATTTCATAAATTTAACGCTTAGAGCCTCAAGGTCTCAGAGACACAAAAAAAGGAGTACCTCCCCAAAATGTCGAATTTAG